>CAMKSY010000327.1 GCA_946415545.1 uncultured Pelosinus sp.
TGAATCATCTAATTTAAAATTCAATTTATATCACCACTTTAGTTGTCTTGACAACTTTATTATACTCACAGAAAAAAAATAGGTCAATAGGTAAATTCCAGAAACCGCAAGTGACACCTTGTGATGAGATGTCACTTGCGGTTTCTGGAATCAATGAATCATCCTTACACATTTTAATTGATATCAGTCCTACGAATAGACATACAAAAAATGTTGTTTATAATCCAATTTTCTCGAATCAATATCCAGCACTTTCTCCTACAACGACTACCGTTATATCTGTCACCATCGGTTTTTTTCTCATTACAGAGTATACTCTGCAAATTCTGGTTTTAGCTTGACAGTTCATACAGGAGCCAGTTCTCGTACAGGGATTTGGCATATCTAGTCTTTTATTATTCATGGGTGCAGCGATACTTTCTAATCTTTCAAAAGCAGCTTTTTCATCTCTGCATATTTTATCAGTGCTAACGACTATCACTACTTTTTTAGGACCAAAAGTCATGGCACTCACCCGATTTCCCATTCCATCTATATTGACAAGCAAACCATCTAAGGTAATTGCATTGCTGCTGCATAAAAACAAGTCGCTTACCAATTCTTCCCGTGCAGTAGCGATCTTCTCTTCCATAGTCAGTCCTGCCGCACCGTGATCAATCACCTTTCCGCCAGCAGCTTTTATCTGCTCTTGAATTTTCATGCTGTCAATTGTCATTGATCCACCAAATCCAACACTAGTCCCAGGCTTTACATGCTCCATAATAAAAGCTGCTGCCTCTTTTATCGTTGCAAAATATACGGCGTCGAATTCATTTTTTATTAAAGAATCTACCGCTTTTTTTCCGATTGCTTCGTTATGCCAACTTTTTACTGCCAATTCCGATTCCCCCTAAATTTAATTTATTGTTGAGTGATTTTTGTTTCCTCTTTAAATATACTCTTACATTTATAATAATAGATACTAAAGTAAAAATCAGCAAGTAGGCACTTACTAGTTTTATAGTATCCAATCTTATACTAAATGAAATTACCAATTCCGAGTATATTTAATGATACTATCTAGCAAAGACAATACGTTCTTGTTCATCAAAAAAATAAGTAATCTCTCATCCTGCTAAGAAAAGAAGATTACTCTCTATTTTATTAGGCTTGATTTCATTCAGGTGAATTAGAATGGGAAACAACGTTTTTCTTCTGAATAAACAGCGCAATGATACCGCCGCAAAAGCATAAGAATGCGATAGTATGAAAAACATCCTGAAAAGACAGTATTGTCGCTTGCTTAGCCACCATTTTACTTAAGATTGCTTTTAGCATGACATATTGCTGTGGCAATAGTCCTTGTCCCGTTAGCCATCCATGAGTGGCCTCAGATAACATTGTACTATCCATTCCTTGATTTCCCCACAATTGACGCAGCATTTTAAACAGTTCTTGCGAAGAATGAGCCGCCCCATTTAAATATTCTTTCAATATAACGGTATGATAGATTTCCCGTCGGGTCAGCAGCGTCTCTGCCAAGACCACACCAATACTGCCGCCAATAATCTTCGCCAGATTAAAGATCCCGGAGCCAACCCCGATTTTGTCTCTCGGCAATGATCCAATGGCACAATTACTCAGGGGTGACATGGTAAAACCGAGCCCCATGCCAAACAATGTAAGCCTAAAAAAGAAATCATGTGCCGAATAATCAGGACTGATTGTGTCAAGTGAATACAACGCACTTGAAATCATTAAAATTCCGATGAAGGCAGGGAGACGAGAGCCAAAACGATCAGCTAACCGTCCTCCAATCGGAGCAAAAATAACCATAGTTGCTGTCATTGGAAGCATTACTAATCCTGCAGTAGTGGAACTATAATCCAGAATCGACTTCAAAAAAAACGGCATTAAAAACATACCACCATAAAATGCCACGAAAGATATAAAGCCTACCAGGTTGGCAATCGTAAAATTGATATTACGGAATAACTCTACCTCAATCATCGGATTTGCGACGTTTAGTTCAAAGGCAACAAATAAAATGCCAGAAGCAAAACTCAAGTAAAACAACAGCACGATATAAAGAGAATCCCATCCTTCTTTTTGTCCTTGATTTAGAGCAATCAAAAGCGAGCTGATGCTGCTAATTAAGAGAGCTGCGCCAAAATAATCAATTTTTGTTGCCAAGTTACGTTTTGACTTCGGTATAACGGCAACGGCATAACCAATACTAATGATACAAAACGGTATAACTGAAAAAAAGATGGATCGCCAGTCAAAGTTTTCAATTAGGTACCCTCCAATTGTCGGTCCCATTGCACTCCCTGCTGCGGCCATTGCACTCCATATTCCTAAAGCAGCTCCTCGCTCATGGGCATCGAAAGTCGCTGCAACAATCGCCATTGCGTTAGGCAGCAGCATACCTGCTCCCACCCCCTGTAGAATACGAAAGAAGAGCATGCCTCCTGAATTGGTTGTAATCCCACACAAAAAGGAAGCAATCGTGAATATAATCAGTCCAATAATATAGACCTTTTTTGCCCCGAACTGATCTCCTAGCTTACCAGTTAAAGGAAGTGTCGAACCATAAGGCAGCATGTATGCTAATGAAACCCATACAACAGAATCCATGTTGAAATTCAACGCCGCCATTATATTGGGCAGCGCAATATTCACACAGCTGCTCACATAAGCACTCAATATAGTTCCTAAGCAAACCGCACATAAAATCGAATATTTCTTAAGCATCAGACAACTACCTTTCTTTTTAAAAACAACTATGCATCTGCATAAAGAAGACGTAATTTTAATTTAAGGTTAACCATACATGAGAACTTTTCTTTACTTTGTACTAATGCTTACTACCGCGGACATCCCCGGTTTAAGAATATATTTGGATTCGTCAGCTTGTATTTTAATAGGCAGCCGCTGGGTAACTTTAGTGAAATTACTGGAACTGTTTTCAGTTGACAATAAGGCAAATTGAGAGCCGGTCGCTGAGCCAACCTCTATAACGTGACCAATAAACTTCTTGCCTGGAAACGCATCCACCGTAAATTCGACTGGTTGATCCACTTTTATTCGGCCAATATAGGTTTCTTCTATGTTGGCATTAATCCATACATCTGCAAGATTTGTTATACTAAAAAGCTGCTGTCCAGCAGAAATAACTTCACCATCTTCTACGGATTTTAAAGCCACAACTCCTGAGACGGGTGCCTTTACCGTTGCATTTGCCAATTGAATTTCAAGATTAGTTAGTGCCGCCTGAGCCTGACGTACTTGAGCCTGGGCCACTTGAATATCTTCTGGTCGTGAGCCTTCAGCGGACAAGCTATACTGCTCTTTGGCAGCAGCATACTGTGCCTGAGAAACATCTAAAGCAGTTTTAGCAGTTTCAAGCTGTTGGATTGCTATAGCGCCTTGATGATACAAAGCATCAGCCCGTTCATAGTTTTTCTGGGCATTATTCAGATTTGCCACTGCTTGACTAGCGGCAGCATTCGCAGCTGCAACCTCTTGGTGCCGATTACCTGCAATTACTGCTGCTAATTTTGCCTTTGTCATCTCCAAATTCGCATTGGCCTGCTCTACCTGAGCTTTAAATTCTTCCTTCTCTAATGTTGCTTTGACCTGTCCGGCTTGTATACTATCGCCTTCTTTAACTAGAACTTTTTCCAGTCTGCCAGATACCTTTGCGCTCACCGCTACAATAGTTCCCTTTACTCGGGCATCCTCCGTAGAAACAATCCGTCCAGAACGAATCCACCACCATACTCCACCAACTACTAAGATCCCCACAAGTACACCTACAATGATCATCATGCTGCGATTACTTAGCCTTGCATTTGCTTGAGCCATCATCTTTCACCTCATTAAACTATCAAAATCAATATAACTTCTTTTTACTGTGTCTACTATGCAAGCATCTACTGAATATTATTGTCTAAGCAAATCCGTCCGCAAAAGTCCCATCTTTCGCTCCACCTCAGTAATTCGTTCTTGCAGCATTATTTCCAAAGCAGGAATACGGGCAATACCAACATCTGTAATAGTGAAGATTCGTTTGCCGCGAGTCATAGGGCTATCCCACTCGCCAACGATATATCCCCTTTCTTCCATCTTCCGGAGAAGCGGATACAAAGCATTTGTATTTGGCGTATAGGCATCTTGAGTACGCCGTTTGATCTCCGCGGCTAACTTATTTCCATATGCAGGTTCCTGCTGAAGTATTTTCAGTATATACAAGCCAATAATAAGATTCATTAGTGTCTCATAATTGCTTTTTTTCTTTGGCATATGCTCACTCCTTTTTATTATTAAAAATATTCTTAAT
>CAMKSY010000328.1 GCA_946415545.1 uncultured Pelosinus sp.
AACCTAGATTATGAATGCTTTGCGCAAAGAGCTCTTTGCCAGTACCGGAATCGCCAATAATCAAAGTCGTTACATCCACTTGGGCGATTTCCCGGGCGATTCGTTTTACTTCAGTGATTTGTGGTGAAAGACCGATAATATCTTGCAGCGTGTATTTGGCTAGAAATTTCCGAACTAATACCTCGTAGCGGATTTTAGCTTCCGCTTCCTGGATACGACTAATATCCTGGAAAGTAACAAAGGCGCCTATTGGTACATTATCAACGATTATTGGGACAATATTTATGCTTATCCAGAGGTGAGCTTGACGCAGTACATAATCTTGAATTTGCTGGCCTTCCAAAAGACAACTGTCAATAGTAGGCAAATCGAGAATGGTAGAAAGATCTTGCCCGATCATATCCTTAGCGGAGCAATTTAACAAACGTTCCGCTGCCGGATTGAGAATCAAGATTTTTTTATTTTGATTAACACTGATGATTCCCTCCATCGAATAATCGATTAAGACCTTGAATTTCTCCGCACTTTCCTTTTCGATCAGGCGGCCTAGTGCAATTTTTTGAGCTTCTAACAGGGCCGTTTTTACTGCATGGCTGCCGGAGTGAATCATAACGGTTTTCAAGCCTTTTTTTTGAGCGAGCATTACCGTTTTATTACCGCCTAAGATAATGTCATAATGTAAATGGGAGACTTTTTCAACCATCACAGGGATATCTTCGCTTGTCTCTAGGCGATAAATCGTTAAATCAATATCTAAAATTTCAGCAAGTATTTCTACATCCGCTACCATATTATCAAAAGCAATAAAAGCAACCTTAGGGTTAGAAAGCCTGGTTTTTGTTTTAGCTTCCTGAAAAATGTACGCTAAATCCTGGCCGGTAAAAACAACCTCGACGACAGGGATTTTAATATTGTCATCAATGATTAATTGTGCCAGCCCGCCTCTGGCTATAATAACGTCTACATCTTGTAACTGCAGCTGGTGGGCTAAGGCAGTGGCATTTGACAACTGGCAAAAGTATAGATCTACTTTATCATGCAGACCAAGATCAGATGCGCTTACTTTTACTTGTTCTAAGAACGCTTTATCAGAAGTGATAAAAGCAATTTTTGACATAGGATTCACCTCAAAATAGTAGATAGACTACGTGAGAATTCGGCAGTCAGCAAAAAAAATCCTTCATGTGGGATTTAGATTCCTAAAAATAATTACAGTTGTAACGTAAAAACATTACTTATGTAATATTATTGCGTTGCAACTGTAATTATTTTGTGTAATGAATTCAATAAATTCAATGTTTTCTAATTGGCACGGAAATTGCAATTAATAGAATACGGGAGGTGATATAAATGTTGCTAAAACGTTCTTACCAAGAAAGGATTGAAAAATACCCTCAGCCTGAGAAAGAAAATACAGACATCCTGCTGGAAAAGGCATTGCAGAGTTTAGACATAAAACTGGTGGTGCTTGATGATGATCCGACAGGAATACAGACAGTTCATGGCGTTTCTGTCTATACTGATTGGACGGCGAGCAGTATTTTAGAAGGGTTTCAAGAAGATAGTCGGCTATTTTTTATCCTGACAAACTCGCGAGCTATGACATCTGAGCAATCTGCCAAGGTTCATTCCGAAATAGCTGAGTATGTAGTTAGTGCTGCAAGAATAACCAACAAGCGCTATATGATGATTAGCAGATCGGATTCGACCTTACGTGGGCATTATCCTCTAGAAACAAATATTTTGAGAAATGTCATTGAGAAGTATGAGCACAGCAAGATTGATGGAGAAATTATCTGCCCGTTCTTACCTGAAGGCGGAAGATATACGGAAGGTAATATTCATTATGTGCTGGAAAATGAATTTTTGATTCCTGCTGGTGATACAGAATTTGCTGAAGACAAAACATTTGGGTATAAGAATTCGCATTTGGGAATGTGGGTAGAAGAAAAGACGCAGGGTGAATATACTGCTGGTTCATTAACCTATATTTCTCTTGATGAACTTCGAAGGCAGGCTGTTGATTGTATATGCAGCAAGTTGATGCGGGTCGAGGATTTTTCAAAAGTGATCGTAAATGCCATGGACTATTATGATTTAAAGATATTTACAGTTGCATTATACAAAGCGATTCAACAGGGAAAGCGGTTTATGCTAAGGTCTGCAGCCAGTATTGTAAAAATTCTTGGAGGAGTAGAGGATCGACCGCTTCTCAGTCAGCAAGAACTAGTGGATATAAATAATCCAAACGGCGGCATTGTCCTTGTAGGTTCACATGTGAAGAAAACAACTCTACAGCTGGCTAAGCTAAAAGAATGCCCCCATATCAAGTTTGTCGAATTTGATGTCCATTTAGTACATGATGATGCCCGCTTTCAAACTGAAATACAACGAGTCATTTCAGAAGCTGAGTATGAGATTAGGGATGGCCGTACGGTTACTGTTTTTACCCGACGCAAACGGATTGACTTGAATACTGGAAACAAAGAGGATGAACTGCAGTTAGCAGAAAAAATTTCAAATGCCGTAACAAGTATTATAGCAAGTCTCACAGTTAGACCACGTTTTATTATTGCTAAGGGAGGAATCACTTCCAGCGATGTGGGGACTAAGGGGCTGCAGGTTAAAAAAGCTCTTGTTCTTGGACAAATTCTGCCGGGCATTCCTGTATGGCTTACTGGTGAAGATAGTAAATTTCCTAACATGCCATATGTAATATTTCCTGGAAACGTTGGCAATGAAACAGCATTAAAAGATGCTGTAGAAAAAATGCAAAATATGTAAAATACAAGATCGTATCAACAGGAGGGCTTAGTTATGAGAATTGTTAAAAGAGAAGCTATTTACCCAAATATGCTTCCAGGAAGAATTATCGCTAGTGCTGTAGGTAGAAACTCGGCACTTAGCAGTGAAAAAATGACAATTTGCTTTGCTACGTATTCAGCAGAAAGCGGACCGATGGAACCACATAACCATGCCGAAGAAACGGTTGTAGTTCTTGATTGCAAGAACGGATGGGTAAAGAGAGGACCCTCAAAGGACAATTTAAATGAAAAATATGCATTGAAAAAAGGTACCGTTATGTATTTCGATGAACTGGAATGGCATGTTTTTGAATACGGCGAAGGCGGCTATATCGATGCACTTTGCATTTACGGACAGGTAGATAACATTCGCCCTGAAGAAATCGAAGCAAAAAGATAAATGATGAGGAGAGATTGATATGACAAAAAAAGTAATTGGTGTAATTCCGCCGATCATAACACCGGTGGATGAAAATGAAAATGTAGACGAAAAAGGATTGCGTCTGCTTGTCCGCAGATGCATTGATACAGGTATTCATGGTATATTTGTTGCCGGATCGAATGGCGAAACAATGGCGATCACTCAGAAGGAAAGAAATCGTGCGATTCAGATTACTTTAGATGAAACCAAAGAACAGGTTCCGGTAATCTGCGGCGTTATGGATGCCAGTACTAGACGTGTTATTGAAAATATTAAAGAACTAGAACAAATGGGTGGAAAAATTGCGGTTGTAACCCCTGTGTTCTATGCAAGACATGCAACCCAAGATGAGACAATTCGCCATTTTGAAGAGATTGCCCACCACACTGAAATTGATCTAATGATATACAACATTCCACCGTTTACCGGACAGACGCTGACGCCGGAAACCATTTTTGAAATTGCAAAAATTGATAAAGTTATCGGTTATAAAGATACAACAGGCCGTTTTCCGGATTTTCTTAAATGCTTGGAACATTTTAAGGGTACAGATTTTGTTTTGCACCAAGGTGCTACCAATCTGGCAGCGGCCAGTCTCTTATTGGGGGCAGACGGCTATATTCCTTCCATGGCGCCGCTTTATCCGAAGCCGTTCATTAAACTTTTTGAATATGGTCAAAAAGGCGATATTGAGAAAACCAACTTCTATGATCATATTGTCGGAATGACATCATCCATCTGGCCCATGGCCAAAAGCCAGACAGCCTCAACAAAATATGCGCTGAGTAAATTAGGTTTTGATCATCGGGTTGTTAAGCCGTCTGAACCGATTACTAAAGAGCAGATGAAAGCAGTTGACCAAAAAATGGCAGAGATTGAAACATATCTTGCTGAAAATGATCTGCTTAATTAAGAGTATACAGGTGAAGTCTTAGCTAAAAATCACAAAAAAAGGATCGGATTAAGATGCAAAAGACAGTATTATTATCCCATGCTTTATATGAAACAGGCATGGATGTATTAAGAAAAAATACGAATGTTATGGTTGCTGATAATAGCGATATGGATG
>CAMKSY010000329.1 GCA_946415545.1 uncultured Pelosinus sp.
GGTAGCGAGTGCGCCTGCTGCTCCTGAATACCACCACTGACCTTTTCTGGAAAAATAGATGCAAAAAAGAGAAAAGGTGATAAATAAAGGTTCTGTATAGATGCTGTTTAGAAAGAAAGATGTCGGCATTAAAGCATAAGATAAGAGAGAATAGTGAACTTGTTCTGGAGAAAAATCTAAACGAAACGTGATATCCATAATCCAGAAACTGATGAATGCAAATACATTGCAAAGTAATAAACCAGCAAAAGAAATAGGTAAACCTGCGTAGGATAAGCCTTTTATTAATATAATCAGCATGGGGAAAAAGACTATGGATTTTGCATCATATCCATGTCCGGCGACATAGGTATACCAATGGGCATCCCAACGGATCAATTTTTCGGTAACAGAAGGCATGGGATATAAGGATTGATCTACAAATCCTAATGGAGGGTGAGAAGGTAAGTAATCAGCTAATTGGTAGGAGATAAAAATAATGATTGTATGAATTAAGAAAGCAAGCCAAACGGTTTTGGACGGAAACTTCATGTAGTGGAGCCCTTTCTGTTTTAAAATTCTACTTGCATATAGTTTTCTTTACTAGGCAATTCCTGGGTTACAATTAATTTTTCTTTATCCGCATTGATTTGTGAATACGTGGCAGACCATGTCCATTTGCTGTTAGCAGAAAAATTCCAGAGGATAGAAACGACAATACCTGTCAGCTGACCGGCATAGATATTCCAACCTAAAAAGAGAAAGGCTTGGGTAAATAAGGTGGTAATGGCGATACCCAGACTGCAGATTAATACAAACTGGGGGAATTGCATCATTTGCTTCCATATCGTTTTTGGTTTACACTCTTTCCAGGTTACTTTGTGGTTCCACATAAAATTATGAAGCATAGCAATGGAAGATGCATAAACTGAAGCTGTTAATTCTTCCATTCCCAGGAAATGCAGAAAAAAATGTAAACATAATAAGTTAGCAAACACCCCTAGGGTCCCAATCATACAAAAATAATAAAATTTACGATGTTCAGGGTGATACATCATAAGTTGCCCAATATGTTTTAGATAATTGAATTGTTCATTCAAATTCATTTTTGATGTTCCTGCTGTCCGAGCCACAAAGGAATAAGGAATTTCATGTACAGTCTGATACCTTCCCTTTACCAAAATTTCTATAAGTATCTTCCAGCCTATGGGATTTAATGGCACTTGATCAATGACACTTCGCTTAAACCCAAAGTAACCGCTGGTAGAATCAGAGATAGAACGCAGCTTCTTAATAAAAACATAACCAATTCCCCTGGCAACTCCTGAGATTAATTTGCGTACTATATTTAAGCCGCCATCTGAGCCGCCGGCAACAAAGCGGCTAGGAATAACAACATCATAGCGATTCAGACGTTTGATCATTAAAGGGAGCAATTCAGGAGGATGTTGAAGATCAGCGTCCATAACGATGATCTGATTTCCCTGAGAATGTAAGAAACCCTTAACAACTGCAGATGCTAAGCCTTTTTCGTTGTGACGGTGAAGATATTTTACTTCCTTATATTGCTGACATAGTTCTTCTAAAAGGGCTGGTGTATCATCAAGGCTATCATCGACGAAAATAATCTCGAAAGAAGAATTACTTCCTTGTAATAGAGTAGTTATTTTTTCAGCAATGATCTTAACGTTATTTCTTTCATTAAAAGTAGGAATTATGATACTAAGATCCATTAGAACGATTGTCATCCTTCCATATCGCTACCTATACTTTTCGGTTGTAGTTTTTGCGATACGGACATTGTTATTCGAGGTAAAAAATGGTGTTTAGCTTGCATGAAATTCTATTTGAGGCTGGTATTAAAATAAATTGGGTAAGATACTGGAGAACAAGGAGTTTAATCACAATAGAAAGAAGTATTATAGTATTGGAAGAGCATTCAAAAATAGAAAAAGTTGCTGTATGGAATAGATTAGATAAAGGATAACTTCATAGATCTGTATCAAAGAATGGAGGAATGACATAGATGATGCGTGATGTAAAAATTGAACCAACTGTAATTGTCATTTTTGGTGCATCCGGAGATTTAACACAACGTAAGATTATACCTGCTATCTACAACTTATTTATTGATGGATTGTTGCCCGATCCGTTCTGCATTATTGGCATTGCACGTACTGTATCCGACAATGAGATGTTTCGTCAGCAATTGCGTAAAGGTGTGGATGCATTTTCTCGCAGAGGTAAAAGTAAGGAAGAAGATTGGTTGAAATTTGCAGCTAATATATCCTATATGGCAGCTGATTATCATGATGAAAAAACCTATAAATCTCTTTTGGAAGAGTTAAATAAGGATTGGCATAAATCTGCTAATAAGGTACTATATCTTGCAACGCCTCCTACTTTATTTACAGAAATTGTGGAGCAGCTAGGACGTCAGGAAGTTTTTCGTGGAAAAGCAAGCTATCGCATTGTCATAGAAAAACCTTTTGGCAGAGACTTGGAATCGGCACGAATGATTAATCAAGTATTAACAGGGGTCTTTGATGAAGGACAGATTTACCGCATTGATCATTACTTAGGGAAAGAAACCGTACAAAATATTTTGGCATTTCGTTTTGCTAATGCCATGTGGGAACCCATTTGGAACCGCAGCTTTATTGACCATGTGCAGATTACAGTAGCAGAAAAAGTTGGTGTTGGTAAAAGAGGGGGCTATTATGAGGGGGCTGGAGCCTTACGTGATATGCTGCAAAATCATCTATTACAGGTCATGTGCCTGGTGGCAATGGAGCCTCCTACTTCCTTTCAGGCTGATGAAGTCCGTAATAAAAGAGTGGATGTGCTCAATGCGATTCGTCCGATTGGTAAAGATGAGGTAGAAAAATTTGCTGTTCGGGGTCAATATAGTAAAGGTGTGGTTGACGGTCTTTTAGTGCCTGCTTATCGAGAAGAAGAGAATGTAGCGGAAGATTCAGGCAGAGAAACCTTTGTAGCGATGAAGCTATTTATTGATAATTGGCGCTGGCAAGGAGTACCTTTTTATTTGCGCACAGGTAAGCACTTACCAGGTCGTGTATCTGAAATATCTTTACAGTTTAGGCCGGTACCACATCATCCTTTTTCTGATAAGGTCATGCAGTCCAATCGTCTGGCAATTCAAATTGAGCCTAAAGAAGGAATTATGCTGCGAACACAGGCAAAAGAGCCGGGACCAGGAATGAAGATTAAGCCTGTAGAAATGCATTATACCTACCAGGAAGTATTTCAGTCTTCCTCTCCCGAAGCCTATGAAACGTTGCTGTTAGATGTTGTGCGTGGCGATCCTGGGCTGTTTATGAGAAATGATCAAGTAGAAACAGCTTGGTCTGTATTGGAGTCGGTGCTAGAACATTGGGAAGAGACTTCTCCTGCAGATTTTCCTAATTATGCACCTGGCGAGTGGGGGCCTAAATCTGCTGAAGATTTGATTACCCAGGATGGAAGAACCTGGCTAGTTCCTGCCTGCTTAGAATTTGAGAGAAAAGAAAGGAAAAAAAGATGATAACAATGTATGAGGATGTAGATGCCCTGGGGAAGGCAGTTGCTAATTTATTCTTAAAGAAGGCATGTTTGGCAGTAGCCGAAAGAGGTAAGTTTACTGTATCTCTGGCTGGCGGGCAAACACCACAGCGAATATATGAAATGCTAGCAAAGCCTCCTTACTTCGAGGAGATACCTTGGGAAGGAATACATATTTATTGGGGGGATGAACGATATGTGCCTGCAGATGATATTCGCAGCAATCAGCTGATGGCCCGAAAGGCATTTTTAGATCATGTGCCAATCCCACAGCATCAAATTCATCCCATTGTGTGCAACTCAACTCCTGAGCAGGCAGCTCAGGAATATGAGGAAGTAATCGTCTCGACCTTTTTAGGGGAGGAGCCCCAATTTGATTTTATTTTTCTTGGTTTAGGATCTGATGGGCATACAGCTTCTTTATTTCCTAATACCTCTGTTTTACAAGAAAAAAAACATTGGACTGGTCATGTGTATTTACCAGAATTGGATAGCCATCGTGTGACGATGACAGCTCCTCTAATTAATAATGCCAGGACAGTTGTATTCTTAGTAACTGGGGATAGTAAAGCTCAGATTGTATGTGAGGTACTAACGGGACCCCAGGATCAGTTCAGATTGCCCTCTCAAATGATTGTACCCGAAAATGGGGAACTATTTTGGTTTTTAGATCAAGGTGCAAGTAAGCTGCTTAACGCGAATAAGAAGTAAAAAAATAATGAGGGTGTCACAAAATGCTTTTGTTAATAG
>CAMKSY010000330.1 GCA_946415545.1 uncultured Pelosinus sp.
GTACATCCTTCTCATTTTCAACAGTAGTTTGTGCTTCAAAAATTTCTATTTTCTTATTTTCACATGCTCTTGCGACTGCGTTTCTTCGTTGTTCGCTAAGTTGCAGGGGAAAACAATCTCGACTGACAGCGACTATGGCAAGTTTTACTTTTGGAATATTCATCATTCCCATTATCTCCTTTATCATTTCATTTGCTCTATAATAATCAAGTGTCAATCAGCTATTTTTCCAAATGATAATATAAATCGTTCCACCGAAGCTCTTTCTTCAAATCAGAAATCTTGGTCTCATGATTAATTAAAACAAATTCAATTCCAGCTATCTCACTAAAATCTTCTAAATGTTCTTTCGTTACCGCTTGGCTAAAGCCACTGTGATGGGCTCCACCCGCCAAAATCCATGCTTGTGTACCAACTTTAAGATCAGGCTGTGGCACCCAAAGGGCTCTGGCAACTGGCAGTTTGGGTAAATCATAGTCTGGATTCACCACATCGAGTTCATTGACTATCAATCTAAAACGACTGCCCATATCAATTATTGTGGCATTAATACCCTTGCCGGCAGCTACATTGAAGACCAATCTCACAGGATCGTCCTTGCCACCGATAGAGAGGGGATGAATCTCCAATGAAGGTTTCTGATCTGCAATGGATGGACATACTTCCAGCATATGAGAACCAAGTACCTTCATATTGCCTTCTTCCAGATGGTACGTATAATCTTCCATAAAAGAAGTTCCTCCTGTAAGACCATAAGACATTACTTTCATGGCTCGAATAAGCACTGCAGTCTTCCAATCTCCTTCTGCGCCAAACCCATATCCAGCTGCCATTAAACGCTGGCATGCCAGACCTGGTAATTGTGATAAACCATATAAATTCTCAAAATTTGAGGTAAAGCCCTTAAACTGACCTGCTTCAAGAAATTTTCTCATACCTAGCTCAAGCTTAGCCGCATCTTTTAGCAATGCGCGTTTAGCGCCGCCTTGAGTCAGCTCTTCTTGCACGACATAAGATCCTTCATATTCGGCAACCAATGAGCAAATTTCGGCTTCACTGACAAGATCCATATATTGAATCAGATCACCTAAGGCATAACCATTGACAGAGTATCCGAACTTAATCTGGGCCTCAACCTTATCACCTTCCGTCACGGCGACTTCTCGCATATTATCGCCAAAGCGAGCAAATTTAGCACCCTGTAAATCGTTCCACGCTAACGCTGCTCCACACCAAACAGCTAGCTTCTGGATCACCTCTTCATCCTGCCAAAATCCAACAATAACTTTACGTGCACGCTTCATTCTAGTGCAAATAAACCCAAATTCTCGATCACCATGGGCAGACTGATTGGTATTCATAAAGTCCATATCAATGTCTGACCAGGGAATCTCACGATTGTATTGCGTATCAAGATGGGCCAAGGGTTTATTTAATATGTTTAGGCCGCCAATCCACATTTTTGCTGGTGAGAAGGTATGCATCCAGGCAATCAGACCAATGCAACGATCTGCGCTGTTTGCTTCCATACAAAGATCATAGATAGCATCTGAATTGGTCAATACAGGTTTAAAAACAACTTTTACAGTTATTTTCTCATTTTGCCCCAGTGCTGTAGCAATCGTTTTTGAATGCTGCGTTACTTCTTTTAGTGTATCTTCACCATAAAGATGCTGACTGCCAGTTATAAACCATACTTCTTTATCTTTTAAATGCTTAAACATCATAGTGATCCTCCTTTTGATAACACCACTTTACAGTTTGTTTTGTCCATAATAGGCATTTTTGCCATGTTTTCTTAAAAAGTGCTTATCCAATAATAATTGATCCATGGCTTTGACTTCTGGATTCGTTGAACAAGTATAAAAGGCCATTTTGGCCAACTCCTCTAAGACTACCGCATGATAGACAGCATCCTGAGCATCTTTTCCCCAAGCGAAAGGACCATGATTGGCGACCAGGACTCCTGGGACCTGTATGGGATTTTTCTGCTCAAATTTCTCTACAATTACTTTACCTGTTTCTTCTTCATATTCCCCTTGAATTTCTTCCCTGCTTAGATTACGGGTACAAGGAATTTCGCCATAAAAATAGTCTGCATGCGTGGTACCAAAGGCTGGAATTGATTTTCCCGCCTGAGCCCATGCTGTAGCACAGGTAGAATGAGTATGAACAACTCCACCAATAGCAGAAAAATTTCGGTATAATACAATATGAGTAGGCGTATCAGAAGAAGGTCGAAGTTTTCCCTCCACCTGTTTTCCTGCCAAATCTATCACTACCATATCTTCAGGCTGCATCGTATCGTATTCTACACCGCTAGGTTTTATAACAATCAAGCCTTTTTCTCTATCAATGCCACTGGCATTACCCCAGGTAAATACGACCAATCCATGTTTTTGTAAATTCATATTTGCTTGCCATACTTGTTGTTTCAGTTCTTCTAACATAACGATCTCCAGCCTCCTTTTCTACTTCGCTACGTTTTATGCTCTACAACCTTTTGCATTTTTCTTAATTTCTTTAAGTCGTTTCATCACATCATTAGTACCACGACCAAAATAGTCATGTAAGATTTTATATTCTGCATACAGCTTTTTATAGCGAGCAACATTTTCTGGAATAGGTATATATACCTGCTTTATACTTGTCATCTTTGCTGCCGCATCGAAAATAGTGTTATAGCCTCCAAATTCTTTACCAGCAGCAACAGCACCAAACATCGCAGCTCCCAGTGCTGGCGTCTGTAAAGAGGTAGCAACACGAATCTCTAAGCCTGTTGCATCTGCATAAATTTGCATCAGCATATTATTTTTTTGGGATAAACCACCACATGCATATAATTGTTCAATTGGTACCCCTGCTTTGACAAATGTTTCGACAATCATATTGGTACCAAAGGCAGTGGCTTCTATCAATGCTCGATAAATTTCCTCTGGCTTGGTAAGTAAGGTAGCTCCGAGCAGCACACCTGTTAAATTGGTATCCACAAGTACGGAACGATTGCCATTCCACCAATCAAGAGCTAATAAACCACTTTCACCAGGAATCAGCTTGCTGGCCTTTTCTTCCAGGAATTGATGAATATTAATGTTTCTTTCACTTGCTTGGACAAAATAACTATCGGGAACGCAGTTTGCTACAAACCATTCAAAAATATCTCCTACTGCAGACTGACCAGCCTCATATCCATAATAGCCTTCAACAATACCATCCTCAACTACGCCACACATACCATCCACAGTTCTTTCTTCTTCGCCTAATACTAAATGGCAAATGGATGTACCCATACTCATAACCATTTTCCCCGGCGTAACAACCCCTGCTGCTGGAACGGCAGCATGAGCATCCACATTGCCTACCGCTACAGCCGTGCCTGCCTGTAATCCCATTTCTTTGGCCATACCAGAAATTAGACCTCCAGCTTTGCTGCCAATCGCCACAATGGGACTGTTTAATTTTTCTTCCACCAAATTTTCTAATCTGGGATCTAAAGCTTTAAAAAAATCTTTTCCTGGATATCCGTCTTGCTTATGCCATATTGCTTTATAGCCAGCAGTGCAGCTATTACGCACATCTATCCCAGTCATCTGCATAGTTACCCAGTCAGTAGCCTCCATGAATCGATCAGCGGCGGTATAGATTTCAGGCGCTTCATTGAGAATTTGCCAAATCTTCGGAATTATCCACTCAGAAGATATCTTGCCGCCGTACCGAGCTAAGAAAGTCTCACCACGATCAGCTGCAATACGGTTCAGTAAATTGGCTTCATCCTGAGCAGCATGATGTTTCCACAATTTGACCCAAGCATGAGGATTATCTCGGTATTCTGGAAGTTGGCATAATGCTCTGCCATCGCTATTCACTGGCAGCATTGTACAAGCCGTAAAGTCAATACCGATCCCGATTACATCTGTAGGTTCTATCTCAGAATCCTTTAAAACCTGTGGTATCGCTTTACGCAAAACGTCTAGATAATCTTCCGGATTTTGCAGTGCCCAGTCATGCTCTAACTGAATATCAGTTCCTGGTAATTGTTTATCAATTACACCATCGGAATAAGGCACTACTGCAGTAGCAATTTCCTTACCAGTTTCCACCTCAACAAGCATTGCTCTACCAGATTGCGTCCCATAATCAATTCCAATACTATACTTTTTATTTCCCATATTACTGACCTCCTTTTATTAAATAGTGATAAAACTAGTTCTAATCTTTAAAAATGATTGACCTCTAGAATAAGGAATTTTTCTTATAAATGGGCAAAGTGTCCGATAATTA
>CAMKSY010000331.1 GCA_946415545.1 uncultured Pelosinus sp.
AGTCATACCTTTTTCACGGATTAACTCAACAATACGTGGGAACAAGTGATTGTGAGCACCCGATAATAAGCTAAGGGCAATTACATTTACATCTTCTTGCAGGGCAGCTTCAGCAATTTGCTCTGGAGTTTGGCGTAAGCCTGTATAAATAACCTCAAATCCAGCATCACGTAACGCACGAGCCACAACTTTCGCTCCACGATCATGTCCATCCAAACCAGGTTTTGCAACTAATACTCTAACACGTTTTTCCATCGTTATTCCTCCTATCCTCTTACAGTGTTGCATGCGCTTGGTATTCACCAAAAACTTTGCGCATTACGCCACAAATTTCGCCAAGTGTTGCATAGGTTTTAACTGCTTCCAAGATGATTGGCATCAAGTTAACAGTTTCATCACCGCAAGCTGCTTCTAATTTTGCAAGAGCTGCAGTTACAGCCGCATTATCGCGTTTTGCTCTTAGATCAGCAAGCTTTTTCTTCTGCAACTCACCCACAGAAGCATCTACACGTAAGAGTCCTTCAATTGGTTTTTCTTCGATTTGGAATTTGTTAACACCAACGATTACTCGTTCGTCGTTCTCTACTTCTTTTTGCCATTTATATGCACTATCTTGAATTTCTTTTTGAATATAGCCTTGTTCAATCGCAACAACTGCGCCACCAATATCATCAATTTTCTGGATATATTTCCATGCTTCTTCTTCAATCGCGTTTGTCATAGATTCTACATAGTAAGAACCTGCTAAAGGATCCACTACATCCGCTAAACCACTTTCATACGCTACGATTTGTTGCGTGCGAAGTGCAACACGTACAGAATCTTCTGTAGGCAGTGCCAATGCTTCATCTTTTGAATTGGTGTGTAAGGACTGAGTTCCGCCCATAACAGCAGCTGCTGTTTGCAATGCAACACGTACCACGTTGTTCTCAGGTTGTTGTGCTGTCAGCATAGAACCTGCAGTCTGGGTATGTACACGAAGCATCCAAGATTTAGGATTCGTAGCACCAAAGCGCTCTTTCATAACTTTAGCCCATACACGACGAGAAGCACGGAATTTTGCTACTTCTTCTAATACATTATTGTGAGCATTCCAGAAGAAAGACAAGCGACCAGCAAAGGCATCAACATTAAGCCCAGCTTTAATTGCAGCTTCGCAGTACGCAATACCATCGGCAATTGTGAAAGCAATTTCTTGCGCAGCAGTGGAACCAGCTTCACGAATGTGATAACCAGAAATGGAAATGGTATTCCAGTTTGGAACATTCTTGGAGCAATATTCAAAAATATTCGTAATCAAACGCATGGAAGGCTTTGGAGGGAAAATATAAGTACCGCGAGCTGCATACTCTTTCAAAATATCATTTTGAATGGTACCGTTTAATTTGTCAGGTCCAATGCCATTTTTTTCTGCAACAGCAATATACATGGCAAGAAGTACAGATGCTGGAGCATTAATCGTCATAGAAGTAGATACTTTACCTAAATCGATTTGGTCAAACAAAATTTCCATATCTGCCAAGGAATCAATTGCTACCCCAACTTTACCAACTTCACCTTCGGAGATGATATCATCTGAGTCATATCCAATTTGAGTAGGTAAGTCAAAGGCGCAAGAAAGACCTGTACTGCCTGATTCTAAAAGGTAACGATAACGTTTATTAGATTCTTCTGCAGTAGAGAAACCAGCATACATGCGCATGGTCCAGAAACGGCCACGATACATAGTAGGCTGAACACCTCGGGTAAATGGATAGGATCCTGGTAAGCCTAGGTCACGCTCGTAATCAAACCCTTCAAGGTCTAGCGGAGTGTATAATCTGTTATACTCCAGGTTTTTACGTTCTGGGAATTTAGCACTTGCTTTTTCTACTTTGGCAGTATACTCTGCCACTTTTAATTTTAAACTTTCATTATCCATACTAATAATCCTCCTTTACTGCTTCTTCATGGTGCCAGTTTCAATAAACCGGGTGTGCCATGAAAGTGCTTCGGTTAAAATATGTGGTGTTTGCGCACATTTTGTCGCTTCTTCGGCTCTTTCCAGATAATCCATCAGCATAGGTTTATAGTCCGGATGAGCACAATTTTCTATAATTACCCGCGCCCGTTCTTTAGGACTTAGTCCACGGACGTCGGCCACACCCAATTCAGTTACAAATATATCAATATCATGTTCTGTATGATCCACATGGGAAACCATAGGAACAATAGATGAAATAGCTCCACTTTTGGCAGTAGAGGTACTAAAGAAGCAGGTTAAATATGCATTACGAGCAAAGTCTCCTGAACCGCCTATACCATTCATCATTTTCGTACCCATGATATGGGTTGAATTCACATTCCCATAAATATCAAGCTCAATCGCTGTATTCATGGCGATTACACCAATTCTTCTGGCAACTTCAGGACTATTTGCAATTTCCTGAGGACGCAGCATCATGATTTTACGGTAAGTGTCAATATTTTTGTAGAATCTTTCAAGCCCAGCAGGAGATGGTGAGAAAGAAGTACCAGAAGCACATTTTAACTTACCAGCATCCGCTAAATCGAGCATCCCATCTTGAATCACTTCAGTGTAAACTTCTAAATCGGTGAATTCAGATTCAGCAAAGCCACTCACTACTGCATTAGCAACAGAACCTACACCCGATTGCAATGGCAAGAGTCCTTTTGGCATGCGTCCAGCTTTAATATCTTTTTTCAAGAAATCAATGAAAAGCTTACTCATCGCTCTAGCATCATCATCGATGGCTGCCAAATCACGAACATCATCCCGAATATCACATGGAACGATATATGTGATCTTATCAAGACCGCAAGGAATATAATTGGTTCCAATTCGATCATCAGCTTTTACAATTGGAATTGGCAGACGATGAGGAGGATCCAGCGGGATATACACATCATGCATTCCTTCTAAAGCTAAGGGTTGACTTGTATTTACTTCCACAATCACAATATCAGCACTTTGCACAAAGGAAGCAGAGTTCCCCATAGATGTGGTCGGTATAATATGTCCTTCTTCGGTAATAGCACAAGCTTCAATAATTGCTACATCCACCTTACCACCTAAAAATCCATATCGAGACATTTGAGCTGTGTGACTCAAATGTAAATCGCAGTATTTTACGCCACCTGAATTTAAGGATTTGCGAATTGCATTATCAGTCTGATAAGGTAATCGCTTATTAATCCCATTTACAGCGGCTAACGCACCATCTAATTCTTTTCCTACAGATGCACCAGTCCAAAGGTTAATTTGGAAATGTTCTTTTTTGATTCGTTCAGCTAATGCCAACGGTACGGCTTTTGGATAACCAGATGGCGTAAACCCACTGGTTCCGATGTTCATTCCAGGCTTAATAACTGTCGCTGCTTCTTCGGCACTCACGATTTTGGCATGAAGCGCTTTGTTACGCACACGATCTTTGATATCAATCATTTTAACACTTTCCTCCATACATTTGAGTGATTAATTTGTTGGTGTCTGCCGGGCTAAGTAGAAGGATAAGCTACTTAATCCTACTGACAAGTCTTCATTTATAACTCGAACAGCTTCAGGCACCTTGATTTTTCTCGGGGCAAAATTCCATATGCCCCGTACTCCAGCAGCAACTAATTGATCAGCTACTTCTTGAGCATACATCTCGGGCACAGCAATAATGCCAATGTGAATTGTCCTTTCCTCCATCACCTCTTTTAAGCGGTCTAAATGAAAGACCTCTGTACCTTTTATACATTGCCCAATTTTATTGGGATCAACATCAAACATAGCTACCAAATTGAAACCTAGAGAGTCAAAATTACGGTAATTAGCCAATGCCCAACCTAAGTGTCCTACACCCACTACAGCAATATGCCAATTGTAATCAAGTCCCAAGATTTCCCCTATATTGCGAATGAGTTCACTCACATAATAGCCAACACCCTTTTTGCCAAATTGACCAAAAGATGCTAAGTCTTTACGAATCTGTTCCGGAGTCACTCCTAAACGCTGCCCCAGTTCTTCTGAAGAAATAATCTCCATACTTTCTTCTTGACTTAGCCTTAGGGTTCGAAAATATAATGGTAAACGATCTATCGTAGCCTTGGAAATGGAAATTTTGTCTTTACTGTCTTTCAAGCCAGAATCCTCCCTCGAATGTAAATGGCGAATGAGCAGTTAACATTCTTTTCTCTTTTTCTCTCATTTCTCTAGTATGTACAATTTCTCACATAAACTAAAAAATCCTGCCTCTTATTAAGATATTATTTTATTT
>CAMKSY010000332.1 GCA_946415545.1 uncultured Pelosinus sp.
GGTTGTGGGAGAGGCGGAAGATGGAGAAATAGCTTTGGAAGTAGCGATAAAAACTCTGCCAGACATTTTGCTAGTGGATATTTGTATGCCCTTTTTAAATGGATTGCAATTTATAGAACAAGTAAACAGCATATTACAAGATTGCATCATCATTGTTATTACTGGGCATGATGAGTTTTCTTATGCCCATAAAGCGATTAAGCTGCAAGTTTTTGATTATTTATTAAAACCTGTCTTTGAAGATCAACTTGAAAATGTGCTAAAACGAGCAGCGCAGCAATTGCTGAATTCCCGTCTGCAGAATCATTATGTGAATTGGACGAACCAGGAAACAAAAAAGCATTTACCTTTATTAAGGGAAGCTTTCTGCAAAGATTGGGTAAATGGTCAATTAAGCGAGGAATATATGAAATCTCAGCTTTCTTTTTTGGGATTGGATTTGTCACCAGCATCCGGAATGATTGCTCTGAAAGTGGCTGGACAGTACACTAGGGGACAGCTTCTTAAGGATTGGGAGCGGGAATTGTTAATATTTTCCATAGAAAATATTTGTGTGGAATTGTTAGAGCAATGGAAGCCTTATATCATTTTTCATGACAAAGCAGATAATCTGATTGCGATAACACCCCTCCTTAATTCAAGCGATTGGTATGAACTTAGTACTATTATGCAGCAGGTAATTGAGCAGCATTTAGAACAAGTCGTTATCGTTGCCCAGAAACCGCTAACGAATTTGCTAAGGGGTGTTTCAAAAGTTTACCATGAACTGACCCTAGAACTAAACCGTAAGGCTAATTATACTCCTGCAGTACTTCTTTCACAAAAACACATAGAAGCTAATTACTACAAAGAGGATTTCTCACTTCAGAATCTAGCAGAAATGATTAAAATTAGCCCTACGTATCTAAGTCGCTTGTTAAAAAATGAAATTGGTGTTACTTTCATTGAATATTTAACTCAGGTCAGAATCGAAAAAGCCATTCAAATGATGGGAGATCCTACGATAAAACTATATCAAGTGGCAGAAAAGGTTGGGTATAGTAATCAACATTATTTTAGCAATACGTTTAAAAAAGTAGTTGGATTATCTCCAGCGGAATATCGCAAAAAGGGTAACTGGCGGTGAGCGGGGTGTTTAAAATTAAACTGAGTATGATCGTTCTTCTGATGATAGTGACAATACTTACAGGATGTTATCATTCATCAAATCAAGCAGTAGCCTCTGATCAGGTGAAGTTTGTAATTGGCGTATCCCAAGCCAATTTAATTGAGCCTTGGAGAGTGATTATGAATGAGGAAATCAGAGAAGAGGTACTAAAACACCCAGATGTTAAAATTGTTTTTACCGATGCAGTACAAAACAGTAGTAAGCAGATTCGAGATGTAGAAGAATTGTTAGAAGCAGGGATTGATTTATTAATTATTTCACCTAATGATTCTGCGGAGCTGACGCCAATTGTAGCGAAGGCTTATAAAAAGATACCGGTTATTGTATTGGATCGAGCAGTGGAAGGTTATGCATATACGTTATATATTGGACCGGATAATAAATCCCTTGGCAAAGAAGCGGGGCAATACATTGCAGATCTTTTACGAAATGGGGGAAATGTTGTAGAGATTCAAGGACCAGCAGGATTGCCTTCTCTTAAAGAAAGAAGTGCTGGATTTCGCGAAGTCCTGGCACAGTATAGCAATATTAAAATTGTTGGAACTGTAATTGCTGATTGGCAAAGAGATAAAGCCGAAGATGAAATGGAAAAATTGCTGCAGCAGTATCCGAGAATCGATGTTGTTTTCGCTCATAGTGACTACATGGCGCTGGGGGCTTATAAGGCTGCCAAGAAGCATGGAATCAATGGGATTCGGTTTGTTGGTGTTGACGGTTTTTCGGGGCCTAATGGAGGGTTGCAATTAGTGGAAGAAGGTATCTTAGAAGGAACATTTACTTGTCTGACAGGTGGACGAGAGGCTATTTTATATGCTGTTGATATTTTGAATCATGAGAAAGGAATACCAAAAAAGATCATCCCTCGGAGCAATAAAATTACCCGTTACAATGTGTTGGAATATGTAAAAGCAATGAATGATCCTAGAAAAGAAACTCGTAGTAAAAAAATTGTACTGGGATTTTCTCAGCTGGGGGCGGAAAGCGACTGGCGGAGAGCGAATTCGCAATCCATAAAGAATGCGGCATTAGAGGCAGGCATTGATCTTGTCTTTCTGGAGGCCGATCAAAAACAGGAAAAGCAGATTCAAGCCATTCGATCTTTCATTACCCAGAAAGTGGATGTAATTGCCTTTTCTCCTGTTGTAGAAGGAGGCTGGGACGAAGTATTGGAAGAAGCCAAAATGGCAGGAATTCCTGTTATTTTATCCGATCGCGCGATTAAACCTGATGATAATTCGTTGTATGCTACTTTTATTGGCAGTGATTTTCTGGAAGAAGGGCGCAGAGCTGCCCGTTGGCTTGTGGAAAAAAAGCTAGCGAGTCAATCAATACATATTATTGAATTAGAAGGAACAATTGATTCGGCACCAGCCATTGACCGTAAAAAGGGATTTGCTGAAATTATTGCTAATTATCCTCAATTTCAAGTAATTTATTCTGCGACGGGCGATTTTACCGAAGTTGGCGGTCAAGATAGGATGAAAGCTGCTCTAGACATATATGGCAATCAAATTCATATTGTCTATGCTCATAATGATGATATGGCTCTCGGAGCTATTAAGGCAATTGAGGAATATGGACTTAGACCGGGCAAGGATATTCTGATTGTTTCCGTTGATGCTACATCAGCGGCCTTTAAAGCGATGATGGCAGGTAAGTTAAACAGTACGGTGGAGTGTAATCCTCTTCTGGGACCTCAACTTATGCAGGCAGTAAAAAGTTTGCTGGCAGGACGACAGCTGCCAATGAGGATTATTACTTCTGAGGGGGTATTTTCTGCGGAAACGGCGCGGCAGGATTATCTGAATCGCAGGTACTAAGCATTATGTTAAAACAGTGCGGAAAAGTATAAGAAATTACTGATTATTCTAAATACAGGAAATGATTACCACCCTATAATAGAACTAGTTCTAAAAATAAGGAGGGTAAGAAACATGTCCAAGTGGAAAAAGATTACGATTGCATTGGGTGTTGGGATTATGATGTTAGCATTGGCAGGCTGTTCAGGTGCCAAGCAAGAGACGGCGGCTAAACCGGCAGACAAAAAAATCGTTCTGGGATTCTCGCAAATTGGTGCAGAAAGTGAATGGCGCACAGCAAATACAGAATCCATAAAAGCATCAGCACAAGCTGCTGGCATTGAACTAAAGTTTTCCGACGCTCAGCAAAAACAAGAGAACCAGATAAAGGCTTTACGTTCATTTATACAGCAAAAAGTTGATGTAATTGCCTTTTCTCCTGTTGTAGAAACAGGCTGGGATGCTGTGCTGCAAGAAGCAAAAGCTGCTAAGATACCTGTGATTTTAACGGATCGGTCCATTAAAATGAGCAGTGGAAATGCAGAAGATTATTATGTTACCTTTATGGGATCTGATTTTGTGGAAGAAGGCAGAAGAGCTGGTAAATGGCTGGTTGATTTCATGAAAAAGGATAATGATTCTGTGAATATTGTCGAATTGCAAGGTACCGTTGGTTCTGCTCCCGCGATTGATCGTAAAGCCGGTTTTGAAGAAATCTTAAAGCAGCATGCGAATTATAAAGTTATTAAGTCGCAAACAGGTGACTTTACACGTGCCAAGGGGAAAGAAGTAATGGAATCATTCCTAAAATCAGCCAAAGCTGATGGACAAAAAATAGATGTATTATATGCACATAATGATGATATGGCAATTGGTGCAATTCAGGCAATTGAAGAAGCAGGGTTAAAACCTGGAAAAGACATAATTATTGTTTCAATTGATGGTGTTAAGGGAGCATTTGAGGCCATGATTGCAGGAAAATTAAATGCAACCATTGAGTGCAGCCCACTACTGGGAGATCAATTAATGACAGCTACAAAAGATTTGGTAGCAGGTAAGACTCTTGATAAACGGATTGTTACAAAGGAAGGCGTATTCCCTGCAGAGGTTGCTGCCAAGGAATTGCCAAATCGTAAATACTAAAATCATACAGATATACGGATCCACCCACAGTTCTATGTAAAAATAGAAACGATTGGGGGTTATCTTAACAGATGACCCCTGATGGAGTGGGTTTTTCTTTTACCAAATTACTGATTCTGATACGGAGGTGAAATCATAATGGATCGAGCAA
>CAMKSY010000333.1 GCA_946415545.1 uncultured Pelosinus sp.
ACTTCTCAATGAAATTCTAATAATTCTATTTATTTCATTATAATCGTATTGGAATAAATCTACAACTATCCCTATGAGATAAAAAAATTAGACATTTTCTGCAAGATTGTTTTCCATAGGATACAACTAAAGTTAGAGGGAGATTCTCAATCTTAGTTGAGAATCTCCCTCTAGTCAGAAATCATGAATCTATTTTCAACGAGTCATTATATGTCAAATGTTGCGGAAAGCATTAAGGTTCTTGGCATTGATAAGCCAATCGTACTTGATCCACCTCTGGCAATCCAGTAATTTTTGTCAGCTACATTATAGCACATGGCACTTACGGTTACAGGGGTACCGGAAAATGCAGTTTTGTGTTTTATGCCTAGATCAAACGTCATAGCAGAAGGCACTTGAGCCTTATTATCGGTAACATAGGCAGAACCGCTATAAACTGCACGGCCAATGATAGAGGTCTTTTTATCAGCTTCGTATTCCAATGCCAAAACACCACTCCATTCGGCGACTCCATTAACATGATAACCATCCAGCAGCCCTTTTGCCGTTTTTTCTCTTTGGGCATCCAAGTACAGAATACCGCCCATGGCGTTCCATTTATCTGCTATTTTACCATTAACATTCAGTTCAATTCCTTTATATGTGCTTTCACCGTCTCGTGTCAGTATTTTTTTCCCAATAGCTGGTATAACATCAAAAAAGTTTTCCTGATTCAGCTTAAAAAAGCTCAAAGTTGTTAATACACCGGAATTTTGGTATTTGACCCCTATTTCATTTTGTTTATTTCTGGCGGGTTCAAACAATTCTCCTTCATTAGCATAACTGTTGTCAGCAACTTTTGCTCTTGTATAACCTTCAGAATGGCTGGCATAGACCGATACATTTTCAACAGGCTTATATGAAATGGCATAGGTAGGGGACGTGAATAGTTTGTTATTACTTTCTGCTTTAGCCCCACTCGATGCATTATAAGCATCAAATTTACCATCACGTCTTTGAACAGCAATCAATGTTGTCATTTTTCCATATTCCAACGTGTCTGCGAGCGTAATTCCCACAGAAGTTTCTTCGTTAATCAAGGCTGCCGGACCGGATTGTGGAAGGACACCTTGAAGAGTGATACCGTCAAGTAAGCTGCCCACAATCTTACTGCCACTTAAGGAGGCAGAGGTTCGGTAATTTTTTGTCCACGACCGATCAATTGCAAGAGATAGATTATTTTTTACTGCACCAGTATAAATTTCACCTTTCACACCCGTTTGAAAATAGACATTTTTATTTGCTTCCTTCATTTGAATCAAAGTGCCGCTAAGTGCACCAGTATTGCCATTCAGGGCTAAAGATCCAAGATCCGTATCATACTTAGAGCCGCTCCGATTGGTCATTCCGGCATTAAAAAAGAGATTCCAGGTGCCATTCAGTTTTTGTTCATGATTCAACGTCATCAAATAGCCATGCATGTCTTTTGTCATACCATCGAAGTCATAGCTTTTTTGAGAATCCGGTGCATCAACCAGGCTAGTGCTGGCATTATTGACAAAAAACCATCTCTGGCCTCCATCAGTCTTTACGCCAAAATGTCCGGCAAAAAGATTGGTCTTACTCTTCTCATCCCGATGGTCAAGATTAATGAACAGCGTCCTCTCTTCCTTTTCAGCCCCATGCAGGGACAAGTCCCCATCAAGATGACCGGCATTGACACGAATTCCCCATTCTTTGTCCTTGCCAAACCGCCTGCCAACATCAATGTATTCTCCCAAAGAGCCTCTGCCGGAAAAGGTTTGCGTATATTGGTTAATTGGCTGATCAGTGGCCTTCTTCGTCGTAATACTAATGATACCGGTAGGTGCATCAACACCATTCGTTCCATTTACCGAAGTAGTGGAACCGTTTAAAACCGTATTAGGACCGGACATCACTTCGATACTTTCTATCACATGAGCCGGCGGACTTAAAAATTGAGCAAATAAGTTAGGAATCCCATTTAAATACATATGATTACCATTCATATTGATACCACGCATAGAAAAATCAGTATACCTTGGCGAGCTGCTGCTCGTTCGGATCGAAGGATTGTTAACTAAGATTGTATTGAGAGTCTGGCTGGGATCACCAAAGGTTTCAATCGTCTTTTTGGTATAGGCGATTTGGCTAAATGGAATATCCATAATATTGGTATTGCCAAGAATACCATTTCGTGCGTCACTATAGACAAATCCACCGGGCTGAACATTTTTTTCTCGATCTGCTTCAACAACTACTTCATCTAATTTGTGTTCGGGGTCTTCTTCTGCGTTGGCAGGCATTGCTACAAAACCTGTACTAGCTAAGTAGAACAGCATTGCCATAGCGATACTCTTGTTTTTCATTCTATTACCTCTTTTACTTAATCTATTATTCCAATTTCTTTGCAGGCTGTCCGCGTTTCGCCTGCAAAGAAAAAACAGAATCAATCTCTGTGCATTTAGAAGAAAGCAAAGAGACTGATTCTGTTCCTCTTATAATTTAAAAAACAGCATCAAAAATAATCACTCTAGTATAGAGCCAGCTTTCTTCCTGTCACTCGCAGGGAAAGATCATCACATTCAGGCAGTTCTTCTGACTTAAGTTCATTGCTTTCTTCGTCTTCCCAGAGTAACTCCAGTGACATTTTGAAGATCGCTAACTCTTACAGCGGCGGGACCGTGTCGGCTTTGCACCGACTTCTCTATTAAGCTTTATAATAAGCACCTGACTGTTTCATTATTAAATTTTCGTTCTTACGCTTCGACATTATATCACAATATTCGCCAATTATACAAGAAAGATTCCTAAGATCATACAATCATTCCTGCTATATAAAATGCTCTTAAAAATTCAAAAAAGTATCCAGCAATTGTTTCGTGTAGATTTCTTTTGGCTGCTTGTATAAATCTACGGCGGATTGCTGCTCTATGATTCTCCCCTTATACATTACGGCAATATCATTACTGCATGCTTTTATTAAATCAAGATCATGAGATATAAATAGGTACGATATGGCGTGCTTTTTCTGAGCATTTTTCAGCACATCAATGACCTGAGCTTGAACCGATACATCCAGCATGGAAGTAGGCTCATCCAATACGATGAATTTGGGCTGCAGAAGCAACACTCTTGCTATACATACGCGCTGCAGCTGACCGCCGCTTAATTGATGGGGCCGCCTGTCCAATATTTCCGAACCAAGCCCTACAAATTTTAGCTGCTCTTCAATTCGCTCATCTAGATATTGGTTATCACCAGTGTTATGAAATCGATATGGCTCTTCCAAACTTTTATTAATCGTCATGCGGGGATTTAACGAAGACTCGGGGTTTTGAAACAAGATTTGCATGTCTTTACGCAGTTTTTTCATCTGCTTTATTGTAAAATGGCTGATCTCCATACCATCGAAAATAATCCTGCCACTGTCGCATGGTATGAGTTTGAGAGCAAGGCGCCCAAGAGTCGATTTCCCAGACCCGCTCATACCAACTAACCCCAATGTTTGTCCTGTTCTAATTGAAAAAGAAACGCCATTAACGGCAAGGGTATGAGCTCGTCCAAATAAGCCGTTTTTGAATGTTTTGGTTATATTGCTGACATTAAGCATATTTCCAGCACCTCACCCATCGACCGTTTACTTCTTGTAATTCCGGCTCTGTTAAGCAGCAGATATCTTCTCGAATGGAGCATCGGGGATGGAATTTGCAGCCTGCAGGGAGATCAATCAGACTGGGAGGCATACCGCATAAAGGCGATAAATTCTTGTGGGGCTGCGCATTAATCAAACCCGAGGTATATGGATGCAGCGGCTCATCAAACAGATTTCCTGCCGGACCCTGTTCAAGTACCGTACCGGCATATAGAACAATGACTGTATCACAGATTTTCTGAGCCAGCCTTAAGTCATGGGTAATCAGGAGTATGCTGCTGCTTGTTATTTTTTTCAAGTCAAGAAATACTTGAGACACTTGCTGCCGTATTACGGCATCTAATCCCTTTGTCGGTTCATCTGCAATGATCCATTCCGGTGAAAGCGCTGTCCCCATGGCACATAAAGCCCGTTGGCGCATGCCGCCGCTTAGCTGAAAGGGGTAGCTGTTAAACGTTTTCTCCGGCTCATGAAAAGAATAGCTTTCCAGTTGCTCTATGCCATGGGAGATACCTGTTGCTTTAGATTTTTTAGTATGATAAAGATAGCCTTCGATGATTTGCTCACCGATTGTCATGTTGGGATCAAAGGCGGCATCCGGAT
>CAMKSY010000334.1 GCA_946415545.1 uncultured Pelosinus sp.
GATCAGGTATTAATAAAGAGTTTATTAAGAAAATGCGCGATGAGAAAAAGGTTTTTGATGTTTCCGAAAATAATCCCAAGAGTTTTATTATTACTACGAATAAAGTTTATCTATCTGCTATTTCATCTTTAACATTAAAGAAAAGGGCAATTGATTTTCATATCTATGAAAACATTTAAGATAAATTAAGTTGTATTTATAATACTCTGTGAGTTGATTTTAAGTTGGAGGTTAGCAATGAGCAATGAGGAAGTTTTAGGTAATGGTAATTATGGAGCGGAACAAATACAGGTATTAGAAGGTTTGGAAGCTGTCCGTAAACGCCCAGGAATGTATATTGGCAGTACTTCAGCCAGAGGATTACATCATTTGGTTTATGAAGTAGTTGATAATAGTATTGATGAGGCTTTAGCTGGATATTGTGATAAAGTAGATGTAACAATTTGTCAGGACAATAGTATTATTGTATCGGATAATGGCCGTGGTATTCCTGTTGGTATGCATGAAACTGGCAAACCAGCGGTAGAAGTAGTGCTAACAGTACTGCATGCCGGCGGCAAGTTTGGCGGCGGTGGCTATAAAGTTTCTGGCGGTCTCCATGGGGTAGGTATATCCGTAGTAAATGCCCTTAGTACATATTTAGACATAGAAGTGAAAGTAGATGGAAAAATTCATCAAATAGGTTTTGAGCGTGGATACACTGTCAAGCCTTTAACGATTATTGGTAATACAGAAGAACATGGGACAACTGTAAAGTTTAAACCTGATGCTGAGATATTTGAAGAGTTAGTGTATAATTACGATACCTTAAAGCAGCGTTTAAGGGAATTAGCCTTTTTGAACAAAGGAATTACGATTAATTTAACCGATGAGCGTACAGAGACTAACGAAGTGTTTTTCTATGAAGGTGGTATCTGTTCTTTTGTTCATCATTTAAATAAGACAAAAACGGTACTGCATCCTGAGCCTATTTGCATAGGGGGAAAACGAGATACCAGTGTTGTCGAGATTGCCCTGCAGTATAATGAAAGCTATGTAGAGAATATTTTTAGCTTTGTGAATAATATTAATACTCAGGAGGGGGGGACTCACCTGAGTGGCTTTAAGATTGCACTGACGAGAACAGTGAATGATTATGCCCGTAAATTGAATATATTAAAAGATAATGATGAAAATCTAAGTGGTGAAGATGTTCGAGAAGGTCTAACTGCAGTTATTAGTCTGAAAATTGAAGAGCCTCAATTTGAAGGACAAACTAAAACAAAGTTAGGTAATAGTGATATTCGAGGTATTGTCGATAGTATCGTCTCTGATAAATTAAGTGAGTTCTTCGAGGAAAATCCAGCGGTGACTAAAAAGATTATTGAGAAATCGGTCATGTCTGCTCGAGCTAGAGATGCGGCCCGTAAAGCCAGGGAATTGACTCGCAGAAAAAATGCATTGGAAATTAGCTCTTTACCTGGGAAATTGGCAGATTGCTCAATGAAAGATCCGATGCAGACAGAAATTTACTTAGTCGAAGGCGATTCAGCAGGTGGCTCAGCCAAACAAGGACGGGATCGCCGATTCCAGGCCATACTGCCTTTGCGTGGTAAAATATTAAATGTTGAGAAAGCTCGTTTGGATAAGATACTCAATAGTGATGAAATTAGAGTTATGATTACTGCTTTTGGTAATGGCATTGCAGAAGATTTTGATTTAGAGAAAAGCCGCTATGGTAAGATTATTATTATGACAGATGCTGATGTTGATGGTGCTCATATCCGTACTTTGTTATTGACATTTTTTTATCGTTACATGAAGCCTCTTATTGAAGCAGGTCGTATTTATATCGCTCAACCGCCGCTGTATTTAGTGAAAAAAGGTCGTGAGAGCTGGTATTTATATAGTGATGATGAAATGAATAAATTATTAACTCGTATTGGCAGGGAGAATATTAATGTACAGCGCTATAAAGGTCTTGGTGAAATGAATCCTGATCAATTATGGGAAACTACCATGAATCCTGAAGGAAGGACTTTATTGCGAGTCGAGTTGGGCGATGCCATGGCTGCTGATGAGATGTTTACCATTCTTATGGGGGATAAGGTAGAGCCTAGGCGTAAATTTATTGAAGATAATGCTCATGACGTACGTAATTTGGATACATGATAGGTAAGTAAAGATAAGGAAGGCCGATTATCTGTTTTAGATAATTAGCCTTCCTACTTTTAAAATAATTGTCCTTTGGGTTATGTGAAGGAGGAGTCTTATGCGCATTGTAGTGATTGATGGACAAGGCGGCGGTATGGGAAAAGTAATTATTGAAAAGATAAGAAAAGAATTTAAAGAAGAAATTGATATTTTGGCGTTAGGCACAAATGCACTGGCAACTTCAGCTATGCTGAAAGCAGGGGCAAATGAAGGTGCTACCGGAGAAAATGCAATTGTATATAATTGTAGGGATATTGATTGTATCATAGGATCGTTGAGTATTATTATGGCAAATTCAATGCTTGGAGAACTTACTCCGAAAATGGCAGAAGTAATAACAACCAGTAAGGCGCGAAAGATATTAATACCCTTATATCGTGGGAATATTGATATTGTTGGACTAAAAACAGAGCCGCTGCCTCATTTGGTAGATGGTGTACTGCTTGAAATTAAAAAGCAATTGGGAGGGGATAAAGCATGTGCGAAGCTAACGTTTATGTAATGAATAAAAATGTGGAAGAGTTACTATTAGAAAGAGTTGATACAATTATTCCTAAAGATAGAGAAATCTATCTTGAAAATATCTTTGGTGAACGAAAAACAGTAGAAGCCCGTATTAAAGAGTTACATTTAGTGGACCATAAAATTATCCTAGAGCGTTTTGTGAAAGAATAAATAATGGGTTTAGATATAATATGCATAAGCGGCTAGATCTAATATTCTAGCCGCTTATGCATATTATATTTTATATTTTTTTAGTACGATGATAAGGGGATAACCGATGGCAGCGACAATAATCGCTTCACTAAATCCAATGGATAATATTGTAAAACAGAAAGGCATAGCATATAATATAGAGAGGTAGCCTCCAACGATAAATGCATTGATGATAATTGGGGATAGATATGCCCAGAGAGTGTTTCTAAAGCGATAGGTAAGCCATGCTGCGATGAGTGTGGCCATGCTGCCGCCAAATATATCCCAAATACCCAGCCCACCAAATATATTAGCAATTAAAGTGCCAATAAATAGGCCGTAGATCGCTTCAGGATAAAGAATGGGCAGTACAGTAAGTGCTTCACTAATCCGAAATTGTAAAGGGCCATAGGAAATGGGTGCCAGTGCATAGGTAATACTTATATATAAAGCGGCGATCATAGTAGCACGTAAAATAAAGTGAGTATTCATGAAAACCTCCATTGATAATAGATTGAATTTTAATTATAGTATATAGAGTTAAAATAAACCAGAAGTTTCAATTAAGAGATATTAAATTAAACAAACATATGTTCCTAAAAAAATTGTGAACTTGTATATAGGAATGGTATAATACCAATACAACGAGAATAAATAAAAAAAGAATTAGGTGGTAAACTTTGTCTAAACGTCATACAAACGATATCGAAGATAATCAAAATACTGTTAATCCAAGGCTCCGCTCCGAGGTATTTGGTATCTTTCTTTTAGCAGCAGGGATTATTTCAATTATTAGTTTGCTAGATTTTAATACTGGCTCCATTGGATTATATCTATCTAAGTTTCTGAAATACTCATTTGGATTAGGAGCTTTTGTTATTCCTGTATTAATGATCATTATTGGTGGTTTTTATATTAAGAAAGATCAAGGTATTGTGTATAGTATCCGTTTTTGGGGGCTAGGGCTGCTGTATATATCGTTATTAGCATTAACCCATCATTTTTTAATTCTGGAGAATAAAGAGATACTTCCAGAAAGCTTAGCCAGTGGAGGCGGCTTGATTGGTGGTATAATATTATTTATACTACGTAAATTTTTTGGATTTTATGGTGCATTTATTATATTAATTGCTTTAGGTTTGTGTGGTATTTTAATTGCTACAACCTGGTCATTATATCAAGCTTATGTAGCGGCCAAAGAAAGAACACAGCAGGGATTAACTACTGCGTATGAACAAATTGAAAAAGTCGGCAGCTTTTATAATCAGGAGAAAGATAAACAATTTTTAAGAAAAAGTAATCAAGACGAACATGAAGAGCAGGATGAAGAAGTAGCAGTGATTACCGGAAGACCATTAATTGACAGC
>CAMKSY010000335.1 GCA_946415545.1 uncultured Pelosinus sp.
CCGGCGATTGTTCCACCCATTTGTGCTTTTATCATTCTTGTTGCCGGTTGGCGTGAGGTCTTTTATTTGTTTGCTCTCCCTGGTTTCATTACGGCGATATTGTGGCTTTGGTTGGTAAAAGATAACCCGAAAGATAGCCCTTTTTGCTCGCAAGTAGAAGTAGACTATATCCAATCTACTAGGCTGGTACATGCAGCCAGTGAGAGACCACAGGAAATGAAGAAAATAAAGTCATTACAATGGTTAGATACAATCATTCGCACTAAAATCGTTCAGCCACTTGATACAAATCGCAAAGTACTTCTTTCCTGGGATCTTTGGGGATGCACAATCGGATATTTTTTAATGGTCGGCATTACGTATGCCATCATGACGTGGGTGCCTACTTATTTAGTTACCATTAAAAAATTCTCGATTATGAAAATGGGTTTCGTTGCGGCAGCCCCTTGGATAGGTGCCATGCTAGGAAATATCATTGGGGGATGGCTCTCCGATAAAGTCTTTGCGCAGCGGCGTAAACCTGTCATGTTTCTGACCACGGCGTCGACCGTATTTATGATGTACTCTTTGGTGTATTCTCCTAACGACCCAGTAGTATTAGCTTTGGTTCTTCTTCTTGCCGGCATCCTTTTGAACCTAGGTTACTCTACATTTTTGGTCTATCCTATGGCGATCACATCGAAAGAGAAATATCCTTTTGCAGCCTCTATTGTTAATACGGGTGGGTCACTTGGCGGTGCCTTTGCACCATTAGTAGTGGGTGTAATCTTGGACGGGTATAGCTGGGATATGGTATTTACCTTCTTGTCAGGCAGCTCCTTACTTACTTTCTTGATCCTCTTCACGATGATTGAACCCATGCAAGGAGAGAAGTAGGAGTGGTGCAAGACCGCCCTGGGACGGCTGTAATTGAGGAATATTTCTTCCTGAAGAAATTGAACAAAGGAAAAAGGAACAACGGTTTAATCCCGTCCCTGACATGAATTTAGGAGGATATGTTATGAAAACGTATATTCTTGACCCTATTTCCAATGAGGCCTTAGCATATGCAAAAGTCCACCTTGATGTAGTATGTTGGGATAATCCTCAAATTAATGATTATGCGGAAGTAGAAGCTGTTATTGTACGGACCTTTAAAATGACACCTGTTATTATCAATCAAATGCCAAAATTAAAAATGATCGCTAAGCACGGAGTAGGTGTAGATAATATTGATATTTCCTATGCGAAAAGTAAAGGTATTCGAGTGACCAATACACCAGATGCGAATATGAACTCCGTAGCAGAATTAATTATCGGGTTCGCATTTAATTGTGTGCGAAGAATGACGCAAAGCCAATTTGCCGTTCTACAGGGTCTTGAAGCAAACTCACCTTTGAATTTAAGTGGTTATGAGTTATCTGGGAAGACTTTAGGCTTAATTGGGCTAGGTAAAATTGGTATGTCTGCTGGTAAAAAACTACGCGATGCGTTTGCCATGAATGTTATTGTCTATGATCCCTTTGCTATGGCGGAGCAATGTAATTCCCTTGGATTTACAAAAATAAGAAGTCTCGATGAATTGTGCAGTAAAGGAGATATTATTTCTATTTCTGTTCCCCTTACCAAAGAGACAAAAAATATGATTGCCAGGCATGAAATATCCTTAATGAAGGAAACCGCCGTTCTTATCAATACCTCAAGAGGCGGCATCGTAAATGAAGATGACTTATATGAGGCTTTGAAAAATCAGAAACTCTTTGGTGCCGCTTTCGATGTCTTTGTCCAAGAGCCTATCTCTAAAAATCACCCATTATTAACGTGTGACAATTTTATTGGCACACCTCATAATGGTGCAAATACGGCAGATGCGCTAATTCGCATGGGTGTTGGAGCTGTTGATGAAATTATAAGACTTAAAAATGGCGAAGAGCCTCTAGCTAAGCTTTGAATGTATAATTCCTTAGTAGATTTATGGGGGAACTTAACTTTGACATAGAAATGAAACGAAGAATTTTCAAGCTAGTATCTTATGTGGGACAAGGAGCCAATCCCCTAGTCCTACCTCTGTCCCTAGAAGCCAAAGAGACTCAGCCTTTGCAAAAAGCGATGGCTGAGTCTCTTTGGCTTCTTGTTCTATAATTTAGCGGTGCCAATATGGTTCAAGAATAATAGAGGATGGTCTGAAATTTCGCTATTTTATCGGAATTGTTTCTATAGGTATGTGCTTGGTCAGATTTAAAACGAATTGCGTCACCTGCAGCCAGCGTATAAGTCTCCGTTTCTACAGTTATTTCAAGATCTCCTTCAAAGGATAATACATACTCCTCTGATCCTCCCACATGACCGGCAGCCTCATGTACGGAATGTGGTGCCATGATAATTGAAAATATCTCAAATCCCTTATCGTTATCAAAAGAGAACAGAGGAACTAAAGTCATTCCGTCAGTATCTGTAATTGGAGTAATATCATTTAGCCGTACCAATTCAGTAGCAGGTTGATTTGCATCAATCAGTTTTCCAAAGGATACGCGAAGCCCAGAAGCAATCTTCCATAAGGTATTAACAGTCGGATTTGATTCTCCTCGTTCTATTTGTCCAATCATTGCTTTGCTGATTCCCGAAAGTTCAGATAGCTTATCAAGACTAAGTCTTTTCTTACGGCGAAGTTTAGCAAGATTTTCTCCTATTATCGGTGTCAAATCATACATCATACATTCCTCTTTTCTGTGCGCAATAACATACAAAAATATGTTATTGCGTATTTTTGTATGTTATTGTATACTTTATGTGTATTATAACATATTTTTATAAACGAAAATAGGGGGAGGCGATAGCAGATGTAAATGAGTTATATTAGTAATTTGTTAAATATTTAAAATTCGGGAGAAAAGGAGAAAAAGAATATGATTGATAACAGAATTAGTATTAAAGGCGACCCAGTAGTAGACATTCAAAGAGGTGCAATGGGACATCGTGCAACTTGGACCGGTTTAACATATACGAAGGCCAGAGAAGCAGGGAAGGCGGAAGAAGCAGAAATCTTTATCCGTGAAGCAATTTCTGAAACTGGTATGATTCAGGGCGCAGAAATTAAAGCCAAATGCCAAGAGCCGGAAAACGTCTCATGTTTTGCAGATACTTTTTTAACGCCGAATGTTGTTAAGACTTTCGAACTTGAATTCAAGACGAAGACTGAGGATAGAGTGGAGATAGAATTCCATCACTGTCCATTGTTAAAAGCCTGGCAGGATTTGGGGTTTGATGATGCAACCTGTGCGAATTTATGCGATATGGCTATGGATGGTGACAGAAGTATTGCTAAAGCCATGGGATATGAATTCCACTTGGGGGATACCATTGCTAAAGGATGTAAGACTTGTCAGGTATCTTTTTTTAAAAAGGATAAATAATTAAGCAATGACTAAAGGAGAAGGCTCATGGATAAAGTTCAATATGATAACTATATTAAGATATTAAAAGAAGAATTGATTCCGGCTATGGGCTGTACGGAACCGATTGCCATTGCGTTTACAGCCGCAAAAGCACGAGAGATCCTAGGACAGATGCCGGACCGGATGGTTATCCGCTGCAGCGGCAATATAATTAAGAATGTTAAGGGCGTTGTCGTGCCTAATTCCGGTGGCCAAAAAGGCGTCGAAGTAGCAGGTATCTTAGGCGTTGTTGCAGGAAAGGCAGAATTGGAGCTTGAAGTCATCAGCCAGGTAAAACAAGAAGACATTGATAAGACTACAATGTTATACAATCAAGGGCTTTGCAGCTGTGAGCTGGAAGAAGGAGAAGAAAATCTTTACATCCGCGCAGAATTGACAGCTGGACAGGAAATGGCAGTTGTAGAAGTCAGAAGTAAGCACAATCACATTGCAAGAATTGAGAAAAATGGTGAATTGATATTTGAGCAGAATGATATTTCAACTCAAAAGTCTGGGGATAGGTCAAAACTTAATATCAGGGATATACTCCAGTTTGCCAATGAAGTAAACATAGATGACATAAGAGAAATCATCGGTAGACAGATTAAGTACAATTCCGCTATATCTGAAGAAGGCTTGACAAATAAATGGGGAGCTCAAGTGGGACAGACGTTCCTGAAACTTGGGGGTAATGATGTACGGGTCAGGGCAAGAGCGGCAGCGGCGGCAGGATCTGATGCGAGAATGAATGGTTGTGCTCTCCCTGTGGTCATCAATTCGGGAAGCGGAAACCAGGGGATGACGACTTCGCTTCCCGTAATTGTCTACGC
>CAMKSY010000336.1 GCA_946415545.1 uncultured Pelosinus sp.
AAATATACTCCCATTGTTGATGGCAGTGGCGTTAAAAATACTCTTGAACGAAGACCAGAGTTGTTGAAAAATAAAGAGTTAAGCCCAGATGATGCTAAATTATTAGCGGAAATCATAGCTGAGCAGACTGGAGACTAATAATATGGCTTTACCAATTTATCTCGGCTTGGTACACCATCCTATATACAACAAAAACGATGAAATTATTACTACGGCTATTACTAATTTTGATATTCATGACATTGCGCGTACTTCACGAACCTATGATATAAAAAAATATTTTATTATTCATCCACATGAAAGCCAAACGATGTTAGCACAAGAGATTATGGATTATTGGCAGCATGGTTATGGTGGAGAATATAACCCTGATCGTCGTGAAGCGTTTCGTGTTTTAGATATTAAAACTGATATTCAAAGTGCTGTAGAATACATTACGGAGTCTGAAGGTGTAAAACCGTTTATTATTACTACTGATGCCCGTACATTTCCCAATACTATATCGTATAAGAAAATGCGAAAGCAGATTGAACTGGCAGACCGCCCTTATCTCATTTTATTTGGAACTGGTTGGGGGATTGAAAAGTCTGTAATGGAAAAGTTTGATTTTACATTAGAACCTATTTATGGCCCTGGTGATTATAACCATTTGCCAGTAAGAGCGGCAGTGGCGATTATTCTGGATCGATTATTAGGTGAGAAATGGTGGGAATCATAATATATACTATAATCTTATAATCTGCTTGAGTTTATAGTATTGGTATGTTATAATTTTTAAGGTGTAACGGACGGTCCTCTGTACAATGTAATAGTCGATTGGCATGAACGTCTAGGATAAGGAGGAAAAAATAGATATGAATATGATTCAAGCATTAGAACAAGAACAATTACGTCAGGATATTCCGGCTTTCAAATCGGGAGACACTGTACGAGTCCATGTTAAAGTTGTTGAGGGTACTCGTGAGCGTGTCCAAGTGTTTGAAGGTGTTGTTATTGCCAGAAATAATGGCGGTATTCGGGAAACTTTTACGGTTAGACGTGTTTCTTACAACATCGGTGTAGAACGTACTTTCCCTGTGCATTCTCCACGTTTGGAAAAAATTGAAGTAGTACGTAAAGGTATCGTACGCCGTGCGAAATTATACTATCTGCGTAAACTTAAAGGTAAAGCAGCTCGTATTAAAGAAAGACGGTAGCTTTTGTTTGGGACTGTTTTCAGTCCCTTTTCTTCATTTACGAAGGAGGATTAGTTATGAGTAATACTAATTTAGGCGAAGAGGTAAAAGATTGGATAGTTTCGATACTTATTGCTGTCGTATTAGCGTTTTTTATTCGCTACTTTATCGTTGAGCTCTATATGGTCGAAGGTCCTTCTATGCGCCCTACACTGGTAAACAGTGAAAGATTAGTAGTGAATAAATTCATTTATCGCTTTAAAGCACCTGAAAAAGGTGATGTATTAGTATTTCGCTATCCTAAAGACCCAAGTCGTGATTTTATTAAGAGGGTAATTGCGGTAGCTGGTGATACTATTGAAATAAAAGAAGGCCGTGTATTTTTAAATGGTCAATTATTGAATGAAACTTATATTTTAGAAAAAACCCGTGGATCCTACCCTCTGGCTACTGTGCCTGCAGGACATGTCTTTGTTATGGGGGACAATCGTAACAATTCAGAGGATAGTCGTTTCCGTGATGTTGGTTTTGTGCCTCTGGAAATGATAAAGGGAAAAGCGGTTATGATATTTTGGCCAATCGATCAATTAAAAACTCTCCCATAGCTGCATAATGGTTTTACAAACAAGCGAAGAAGAAAAATAGCGTTATAGAGAGTGATAATAATGGATAATTTGAATATTAATTGGTTCCCTGGTCATATGACAAAAGCCCTGCGTATGATTCAGGCAAATCTAAAATTAGTTGACGTAGTCATTGAATTATTAGATGCTCGTATTCCCGTAAGTAGTGCCAATCCGGTAATTCATCAAATTTTAGAAGGGAAGCCAAGAGTGGTAGCCTTAAATAAGATCGATTTGGCTGAACCGGAATGGACGAAACAGTGGGTGGATACGTTTCATGCACAAGGCCTGCAAGTGGTCACCATAGATTCTATGACTGGAAGAGGTACTAAAGCATTAGTTAGCCAAGTGGAACAATTAGGAAGTGCAAAAGCAGCCAAATTAGTAGCAAAAGGTGTTAATCCACGAGCAGTTCGAGCGATGATTCTAGGTATTCCTAATGTAGGTAAATCTTCGTTGATTAATCGTTTATTGGGTACAAAAGCAGTACGTACTGCTGATAAACCAGGCGTTACTCGAGGTAAACAATGGATTACTATCGGAAAAAATTTGGAGCTTTTAGATACACCGGGTGTTTTATGGCCCAAATTTGAGGACCCTGAAGTCGGATTTAAGCTAGCAATGACAGGTGCTATCAATGATGATATTTATGATGTCGAAACAGCTATGTCAAAGCTGTTACTATTTTTACGTGAGAATTATAGTGATCGTTTAATTGAAAGATATAATTTATCTTCTCCATTACCTGAAGACTCCACTGAGTTATTAGGCCTTATCGGAGCGCGTCGTGGTTGTCTACGCAGTGGCGGTTTAATTGATTATGAAAAAGCAAGACGTATTATTCTCAATGAATTTCGTGGCAGCAAGTTAGGTAATTTTACCTTGGATCGTCCCAAGTAGTGAAAAGAAGAAAAGAGACTATCTCGATAATTTTGAGATAGTCTTTCTTGCCAAATTTCAACCGTGAGAATTAGATATCTTCTTCAATACTCCTCTTTACAAATGAAATCAGATAATGAAAAAGCTGTAAAGAATGTTGAGTCGCTTTAAAGTAAGCGATTTTTTTATGTTGCAGGGATTTAAGCTGCCTTGACGAATTATGTATTAAAATGGCAGGGGAGAGATTTATGTGCATGCTGAAAACCAAACAATTGATATCAACTCAGAAGAATATTTCTTTGAAATCATAAAAAGCAGTTTTATAAAATATAAGGATGAAAAAAATAAAAGTGTCGAGCGATTATTATTTATTGTTATGGGATTAAATCATTTAAATGAATGGATAGCACCAGGTTATGCGCCCTTTACAAAGAACGGCAAGATAAACGTCCCTAAAACGAAATATGAGCAATTCTCAAATGATGTCTATCTTAATAATGAACATAGAATAGTGAGAGAAATATGCAGCAAATCAAAGCAAATGGAGTCTAGAGCTAATACGCCATGTTATATGGTAGATGGCAGGGATATTGAAGAAATTATAGAAAAATTAATCTTGTTTTATCAAACAAGATGGTTTTTTTAGTTTCTGATTATATGTTATTCATGTCTACGTCCTGCGGGGCGTTTTTCTTATGTCCAATATAGAAGGCTGTTTCTAGGTACTCGTTCACGAATTTCTGCTAATTATTTTCCGTATTACTTCCGTCACGCGCATATAATCATCATTGCCAACTGGATAGGATGGAGGTCTACGATCAGCTATTTTCCCATCATAAACCATCTGAACTTTTACTACTCTGTGATTTTCTCCACCCCAAGTTTCAAGTCCTATCGAAACTCGATATTGAGTATTAGGAGGGTGGGGTGAACTTGCTGGTACCATAGCTGCTGCTTCAGGGTAATATACTTTTGCCATATGCTCACACTCATTTCTAATTTTAAATACTTTTAGTATACCTTTAGAAAATATATTTTTCAAGCTAAAAAATACAGTCGATCAAGTACTTAACTTTTGCAAACGTACAGCTTCTAATTGATAGTCGTTTAGTACTAATTGTACATATATCGAAAGGTCTTAAGTGAAACAATATAATTGCATTCTTACTTAAAGTAGGAGCAGCGTTTTACATTTCAGGGAAATTGTAAAAATTTAGTAGGAATTACCGATCTAGGAGGAGAATTAGTTTGTAAGTAATGACTATCTTTTCACCGTCTTTGATACTGAATATTCTAGCTTAGCTATTCCAGAGAATACCTTTAGCCTATTCACTTGCTTATTCGTAACAGATGTTATACTTTCCATGCATGGCAGTATATAAAGAGGTTATAGGATCTTTTCTTTAATAGCGTAGGTTGCTTTCCAAATATAAAAAATAGGAGTGTGTTAATTTTGAAGAATTTCGATTATTATGCCCCCACTAAAGTAATTTTTGGTAAGGATGCACAAATGCAGACAGGAAGCCTTATTCAAGCCCAGAATTGCAAAAAGG
>CAMKSY010000337.1 GCA_946415545.1 uncultured Pelosinus sp.
TCAACTGCTGCATTTGACGAAATACGCTCAAAAATAAAAAATAATGATTTCATTTATGTAACGGGGGGAAATACTTTCTATTTGTTACAGGAATTGAAACGAACAGGTGCAGATAAAATCATTATTGATGAAGTCAATTCCGGCAAAGTTTATATTGGTGAATCTGCCGGAGCAATGGTGGCATCGGCAAATGTTGAATACGCGAAAGGGATGGACAGTATAAAAAAAGCTCCCCATTTAGAGAACGCAGAGGCTTTAGACTTGGTAGACTTTTATCCCGTACCGCACTATACCAATCCCCCTTTTGAGAAAAGTGCGCAAAAAATAATTGATATGTATTCTTCTACATTGAAATTAACTCCAATTAGCAATAAAGACGCAATACAGGTAACCAACAGCGAAGTTAACATTGAAAGCAACTGAATGGGCTGATTTTCTCTCAAATAGAAAAAAGAGACGTAACTGTAGAACCTACAGCTACGTCTCCTTATTTTTCATAGCCAATAGAAGGATATTTTCGGATTAAGGCATAATAAGCTTTTGCTTCATAAGAAGAAAAACCAAGTTGCTCTAACTTCAACATTATATCGTTCACTCTATCGCCTCCATCTATCATTTTTATTAATCGATTCTATGCTCCTTATTAGTTCTTAACTTAATTCTTAAATTGCATTCTGACAATAACTATCCAGGTATGGTGCATAAAAGACTTTTTCAAATTATAAATCTTGAAAAAGTTAATAATAAATACTTGCCATAGAGTACAGTCTATGGTTTACATTATAAACATGGGGTGGAAATAATGAGCTATACAACAAAACAGGTAACGAAAAAATTAAATCTTTCCATGCATACTCTTCGCTATTATGAAAAAGAAGGATTACTTCTTCCAGTTGAGCGTGATAAAAATGGAATGCGTCAATATTGTGATCTAGACTTAGAAAGATTGGCGTTAATACGATGTATGAGGGCAACTGGCATGTCCATTTCATATATTAAAGACTATATGAAATTGTGCACAGAAGGTTTTTCAAGCATTCCTAAAAGAAAGGAGATAATATTATTGCAAAAAAAGTTCCTTGAAGAACAAAAAAAAGAACTAGATGAAAATTTAAAAATGGTGAATTGGAAATTAGAATATTACCAAGAACTAGAAATCAATTCCCCAGAGGAATACGATAACCTTGCTTCCCAGAAACGTGCGGTTGATTTTGATAGCAGGATGAAACGTTATGAAGAAAAGTGCTGAATTATGCCAATTAGAATACTGTCAAGTAAAGGACGTGGAATAATGAAATTTATGAAAGCGGTTCAGGTAAGTGCACCCGAAGGAGATTTCGAATTAGTTCAACGAGAAATCCTTGAACCAAATGAAGGACAAGTTCGGATTAAGGTTACGGCGTGCGGAGTTTGCCATGGAGACAATATGATCAAAAAGGGAGGAAATTATCCTGGTATTTCATATCCGCGTATTCCTGGGCATGAGATTATCGGCGTTATTGATAAAATAGGAACAGGTGTTGGCGGATATGAAATAGGGCAACGTGTTGGAGTAGGCTGGCCTGCAGGAATAACATATGATGGTGGTTTTGCTGAATACATGATAACTAGTGCGGTAGAGTTGGTAGAGATACCAGAAGAATTAAGTGAAATTGAAGCTGCACCACTGCTTTGCGCAGGAGTGACAACCTTTGATGCTTTGAAAAGTTCTGGCGCAAAACCAGGAGATGTTGTAGCAATTCAAGGTGTTGGAGGACTTGGGCACTTAGCTATTCAATATGCTAAAAAGATGGGGTTCAAGACAGTTGCCATTTCAAGAGGAGTGGACAAGAAAGAACTTGCTGAAAAGCTGGGGGCGCAAAAATTTATAAATACAGAATCTTGCGATGTTGCGAAGGAACTTCAAAAATTAGGTGGAGCAAAAGTTATTCTTTTAACTGCTCCCAGCAGTAAAGCTGCCTCAGAATTAGTAAATGGTCTTTGCTTTGAGGGAAAGCTAATAATTATCGCAGGAATAGATGAACCAATTCAAGTTTTTGCGGCCCCATTATTGGTGGGGAGACGAAGTATACAAGGATGGATACCACCTTTTGGATCTAACACCAAGAAAGATACCCTGAAGTTTAGTTTGCTTGCGAATGTTCGCCCCATAATTGAAACATTTCCACTTGAGCAAATCAATGTAGCATATGAAAAAATGATGCATGGCAAAGTTCATTTTAGAGCAGTATTAATTATGGGAATTTGAGACAATCAATTATCGAGGAGCTATGGCATACCACGGTAGTATGCAACTATGATGGGCAGACGCAAATCGTTGATATCCGTAATGCACATAGCCCCATTTGCGCTTGCTCAATAGAATAAATCTCTGTTAAAGGAGCAATTCTTTATGAAACAACGACTAGTGTTGTTAAATATATACAACAAACAAGATGCTCGAACAAACTTCGAAAATAAGAATGGCAAAAAGCATCTGGGAATAAGGGTGGGTATTCTGCTTTTGCTGTCTCTCAGCCTGCTAATTTTTTCCGCATGTGCTAAAATGCCAGAAAGCTTGATTGGGCCGACCAATGAATCTTCTAAAGCAAACTTTCAAAGGGAATTACAACAGAAACCGGAGCCGGTACAAAGCAACTCCCCTGGAACAGCGGAGACTGTCCATGTTACATCTGATAAGATAAAAATAGCACTTACCTTTGACGATGGGCCAGTTGAAAATACAAACCGCTTGTTGGATTGTTTTGAAAAATATAATGTTAAAGCTACTTTTTTTGTCCTTGGATCAAAAGCAGAAAAAAATTCCGATACCATCAAGCGTATGGACGCATTAGGAATGGAAGTCGCAAATCATACTTATAACCACACTTCACTCCGTTTCTATAATTATCAGGAATTTACGGCAGAAATCGAAAGAGCGGGTGATTTACTTGAGAAACTTACAGGCAAGCGCACAACGATCCTCAGATTTCCCGGAGGCGCCCTGAACTATCGTCAAGATGTCATTGCCCGAATTCCATATTCAATTATTAACTGGACAATCAATACTGAAGACTGGAAGGCCAATAGCAAACAGGTCATAATTGACAGAATCCGTAATAGCAAAGATGGTGCAATACTTTTCTTGCATGATTCTCCTGTTTTGACAGCGGAGGCATTGGAAGAGTGCCTTCCGCAGCTATTGGGTGAAAACTACGAATTCTTAACCATATCAGAGCTGGCAAAAGCAAATGGTATTATGTTGCTTCCAGGTACAATTTATGACAGGTTAGAAAGTAACAGATAATTCCCCCCAGACGATCTTCAGCTAACAGGTATAAAAAGTGCGGTGCGGCTACGCTCCGTCTGACACGCCCGTAAATGGACGCAAGAACAGGTTCCTTGTCCCATATATTATTTTCATTACATGGCACCAATGGCATGTAAATTAAAGTAACATCCTATCATTTATTTTAAGCACAGCTAAGAATAGCCTACGGACAAAAATACAGGCCGATTCTCACGCTGTGCTTTCTGAAACGCTTCTGCTCCCCACGGATACCAATCTACTGGATTATTGGCATGTTGCAGTAAGTATGGAGATTTTTCGTGAATTAATCTATTGGGTTTATTGGTATTTTGACTGTTTATATCGTGATTCTTAGTTTTTGGATCGTAGTAGGTTTTATTTTCCATGAATAACGCCTCCCGACAATTTATATGGTTAGATTGTCCATTATTATGAAGATATACGCAATAAAACCTGCATAGAAATAATATCCATGCAGGTAAATATCATGTTACATCTAAAAGTACTATCTTTTCACAATTAATTTATAAAAGCTCCCTTTCACTTTAGAAAATCTAATCCCAAAAATTCTTTCTTATCGGATTTTTTCCCAGTGCCTATTTTTATTCCCCACCGTTGTTCAAGAAAAATAAGCATTTTTAGTCCTCTTAATAATATTTCTTGGGCACCCCAATCTTCATAATTACTTAACTCAATTTCAGCATATGTACCAAATTTATATCCGATTGCATTATGACTATTACCCTTCTTTTCTGGAAAAGATCTATTTCCAAGTTTACTGTTTTTAGCGCCTGACAATGCAACAAAATTTCCCAAAGAGCTTCTTAAGATTTTTTTCTGTTTCGCAGTGTAACCATTAAAACTACTTAGCCAATATTTATGATGAGGATTTTGTGGATAAATATGTTCAATTGAATCATAGGCTCCCTCAAATAAGAC
>CAMKSY010000338.1 GCA_946415545.1 uncultured Pelosinus sp.
GCCTCAAAGGCTGTGCCTGGTGCCAGCTTGGTCACATCAACTTTCAAGCCTTCTGCTTCAAAAAATCCTTTTTCAATGGCCATATGCAACGGAGCCTCGCATAGGCTGCCGCTATAACCAATCTTCAACACGTAGTCATCGCTCTTAAGCGTTGCAGGTTTTTCTCCGCAACCTGCAAGTGTCAGTACGATTGCTACTACCATGACTAAAATAATTGCAATCTTTTTTTTCATTTAGATATCTATCTCCCTTATAAATAATAATTAGGCTCTGTTACAGTCCCCGTAAAATGTAAAATTTCCAATATCTTCGAACGTAGGCTAAGAAATTCTGGATTGTTCCGCGCCCTCGGTCTTGCAAGCTGTATTGCAATACATCTTTCGATTTTAGCGGGTCTTGGTGTCATGACAATTACGCGGTCGGATAAATAGATCGCTTCATCTACATCATGGGTTACCATGATCATAGTCGTACCTCGCTCCTTCCAAATGCGAATGAGTTCATCTTGCATGTTCATTCGCGTAAAAGCATCAAGAGCTCCAAGAGGCTCATCCAGCAGCAGTACTTTAGGATGATTCACTAAAGCCCGGGCAAGAGACGCTCTTTGCGCCATGCCACCAGAAAGTTGGTGAGGATAGGACTTGCTAAAATCTGATAATCCAACTAAATCAATAAACTTTTGAACTTCTGTATGGTTTGTTTTGTATATGTTACGCGCCCTCAATCCAAATGCAACATTATCATAGACACTCAGCCAAGGAAAAAGCATAGGATCTTGAAATACCAGCCCCCGTTCGTAAGATGGCTTTTTTATTTCTTCCTCATCGATATACAGCTTTCCCTCATCAGCACCATTTAAGCCCGCAATCAAACGAAGAAGCGTCGATTTCCCGCAGCCAGAAGGTCCAATAAGTGATACAAATTCTCCTGCCTCAATCCTAAGATCAATACCACTTAGAGCAATAACTTCTTCTGCATTTTGTTGCTGAAAGCGTTTCACAACCCCCTCTACTTTTATTTCTCCTACCATTTTATGACTCCCTTCTGCCACACAAGCACGTTATCCCGCACTTTAAACAGCAGTGTAATGAGAATTGAGAATGTAACAGCAATTATAATCAGTCCTGCATAGACATTTGCATAAGCCATCATCTCCTTCTGCCAATTAATGTACCAGCCTATACCATTTTTAACACCCAACATTTCAGCTGTCATCAATGTAATAAAGGAAGCACAAGTTCCATTAAAAAGTCCGATAAACATATGAGGCATTGCTGCAGGAACGCCAACCATAAATATTTGATAATACTTCCCCGCTCCCAGCGTACTTGACACTTCAAAATACGCATTGCGAACATTGAAAATACCGCTGCTTGTCATAACTGTTGTCGGGAACCATACCGAAAGTGCAATCAAAAATGCGCTGGCTGTAAATGTTGTAGGAAAGCTAATAAGTACCAATGGAATCCATGCCGTCGCAGGAATTGGGCCCAATATACGAATTAGAGGACTAATCCAATAGCTTGCCGAGTTGCTAAATCCTACAGCTATACCTGTAGCGAACCCAGCAATTGCACCAAAAAAATATCCTGTGAAAAGGAGCTTTCCTGAAGAACCGAGACACAAGGCAAGAAAATCCCGGTCTTCTACAATAATGCTTAATATTTTGTCAAGCGTTGGAAAAAATATCACAGGAAGAAGTCCCAGTTTCTTGGTCACTATATTGACTATATTTAAAAATAAAATTGCAGCGGCAATAAATAGTGATCTGTCTTCAATCCATTCCTTTACTTTTGGGTTAAAATAGGATAATAATGCAATGATTATAAAAGCTCCAAGCAAAACCACAAGCAAATACATGAAATAAGGATATTTTGCAGGCATATGCTGATCAATATTTCCAACTCCATAATCTACAAGGGTTGCCAAAATTGCCGATAATACAGGCAGCCATGGATTTAGCTTTTTCAATACTATCAACCTCCTTCTCTGATTTTATATACCCATTGCATAAAAAACACAATTTTAAATAATGAATATCATTTTATAATCCTCTGTTCTGTATTGTCAAAAAAGGCGACAAAAAAGACCAGAGACGTATAAAAACATCTCTGGTCTTCAGCTCAACTGATCAACCATAATCATTATTTTTTTTGAAGTACATAACTTTAAATAGATATTACACCACGATAAAAAAGCTGTCAAGTGTTTTCACTTAGAATTCCTCGGAATTCGGCATTCTCTTCATTATCCAGTCTATATTAGAATTGATAATCAATTTATTATTTTTTCTTTCATTTTTTCGAATTTACTTGCTCCTACTCCAGGAACATTTCTTAACTCATCGATATTGGTAAAACTGCCATTTTTCTGACGATATTCAATAATTCGCTCCGCTAACGCAGGGCCGACACCTGGCAGTGTATCTAGTTCGCTTTTATCAGCATGATTAATATTGACTTTCTTGTCCCCTTTTGCCTTGCTCGTTCCGGTGACCTCTGAATGCTCATTAGAAACTGGAAGCTTATCCATTACATGAATATGCATACCGTCTTTGATATTCTGAGCTAAATTAATTTTGGCTCTATCAGCCTCAGCTGTAAGACCACCAGCCATCTCTACAATATCAAATACTCTAGCAGTACCAGCCGCTTTAAATACACCAGGCTTATGAACAGCGCCACTTATATAAACAATAATCTCATCAGTCTGCTCTGGCTGATGAAAGTCATTTTTCGCTGAAATGGACTCGGGAGAAGACGCCACTTCTACTACCGTATTTTTCTGCCAAAAACTATAAAAACTTCCTGCTACAATCAATATCGCCAGCATCACAATAAATAATAATCTATTCTTCTGCTCAACCATTGATATCCCCCCTATTGTAACTTGCCTATTCCTTCGACAAAAACATAATTTTTCCTTTACAATAGGGATTATTTTTTTATATCATTATTGAATTTTTTCTAAATTAGGGTTTTCGCAGACAGAGCGGCCAATTTTAGAAAGGTTGCACCATTGACTATTAATCTTTACACGAACGATATCCGCAGTAAAATCATTATTAGTTTCATCGGAGTTTTCCAATAAAGAAGAACCAACTCCATAAATATCCACAGGTACATCCATCTCTTCAAACTCTCTTATTTTTTTTGCATTAAATCCCCCTGTAACACAAATCTTGACTTGCTCACACCACTCTTTGGCAATTAAAGTTTCCTCTTCATTTAAATCCCACTCATGATAAACGCTGTCAATTGCTTCTCGCAAGTTCCAGACAAGTCTGGGCGACACTCCCATATCCTGCTGCTTATTTCCCGTAGGAACAATAGATTTATCCCGCATATTTTTAGAGGTGTCAGGACGTACCCCGTATAGCTTATATTTTTCTGCTTCATCAAATTGGCCCTTCTTATAATAGGCAAGGTAGGCAGCAAACATCTTCGTCATTACAGCTTTCGTTTCACCGACACAATCATTATGAAAATCAACTAATACCAATCTGGAAACCACTTTGTCAAAAATGCGGGAATACTGCATCATAGTCTCAACCGTATCTCCCAAGAAACAACAAATTGTCGCATGGGCAATGGTTCCTCCACCTTCTCCGCCCCACCAGGTTCCCTGTTCATCTGTACTTACAAATCGAGAATTTTTCTTGCTATATTTTTGATTGTAGGCTTGAATCGCTAATGAATAGGCATATCCATGCAAAGCCTGCATTTTATAGTGAGCAAATCGTGCGGGAAAAAATAAAATATCTTTAGAGCGACTAGCGACTAATGTATTATAGACATTAGTTGCAATTCGAGTTGGCTCAGCAATAACCCCTAAGATCACCGTCTCCAGATTTGCAAAATCCCGATAACGACCGCGAATTCGTATGACTGGCTGCACACTCAATGGGTCGCCATCATACTCAACAAAAGTGCCATCCTGCACTGCTTCAACTTCTAATGTATCATAAGTATTTATGAAGTTTCCTTCTTCATCAAAGTAGCCAGTACACATTTTTATAATTGCTAATGCCTCATCTACCCCAGCAACTAAGCTCCAAGGTCTTCTGCGAGTAAAAAATTGCATTTCAACTTCTACATCACCAACCTGCACCATAGAGCAATCCACATCTTTTATGTCACTATTACCGGCAAATGTATATCCTTCCTTTGCCAATGCTTCTAATAAGATTACATTATTACTAA
>CAMKSY010000339.1 GCA_946415545.1 uncultured Pelosinus sp.
ATACAGGACGTTCCTGCTTTACAGATAAAGCAACTACCGCTGAGGCAATGATGGCCACAATGAGGAAAATAAAAGCTTCATCAAAAGAACCATGATTTACATCAATTAAATATCCCATAACAAAGGGTGAAATAAATCCGGCAGCTTGTCCGCCAAAGTTAACTGTTCCTGAACTGGCCCCCATAATATGAGGTGGAATCGTATCCATAACCAGCCCCCAAAAAGCTGACATTGCTAAAAACATGAAGAAGGCTGAAACGCTCTGATACACAATAACCAAATCTGCAGAAACAACAGTATATGTCATATACAAGAAAAAACCAGCTATAAGCGCATTAGGAATAAACATCCATTTCCGCTGACCTTTCATACGGTCAGATAAGTAGCCACCAACTAACATACCCACTGTCCCGACAAAAAAAGGTATGGAACCTGTAATACCGGTTTTAATCAGTGAAAATCCTCTGACTTTCATCAGATAAGACGGCAGCCAAGAAACAAAGCCCCAGAAGGTAATATCAAATAAGAACCAAATTAAAACCATCTGCCAAAGAATCGGCTTTGTTAAGAATTGCTTAAAGGTCATACTTGAATTGTTTGTATCACTCCCACCACGTACCTGATCAAGATTCAATTCCTGCAGTTCTTCTTTGCTCATGCTAGGATGATCTGCTGGATTATCTCTAAAATAGTACCACATGGCCGCTGCAATCAAAAGACCAGGAAAACCAAGATAGATAAATACGTGACGCCAGCCATAGCTTGCAATAATCCCTGCAGCAACTAATGATGCCACTGCTGGTCCCAGGGTGTTAACAGATGACTGTATCGCAGTTGCTGTTGCCCTTTCTTTAGGTGGAAAATAGGTGGCAATCATTTTCCATGAAGCACCTGGAAAACATCCTTCTCCCACACCAAAAACTAAGCGGCAAAATAACATTATAGAATAAGAACTAACAAAACCAGTAAGAGTAGTAAATACGGAAAACCATGCTATAGCAATTGACATCACCTTTCTCGGGCCAAATTTATCGGCCAGCATTCCACCAGGTATTTGAAATAAAGCATATCCTGCGAAAAAGGCGCTTAAAATTCCACCTTGCATGGTTGCATCAATATTGAGATCCTTACCAATAAAAGGTAGAGCAATACTAATTACCATTCTATCTAGGAACGAAAATAACCACCCTGCCCAAATGATAGATAAAATTGTATGCCTGACTTTCCACTGAAAACCGCCTTGCTTTACCTCACTCATACTCTTTCACTCCTATTTTTGTGCCGGAAAATTCTACCAGCACTTATTACGATATTTTCTCACTATTGCTATTGATGCTTTAGATTGCTGCAATCGCTTCAATTTCAACCATAACATCCTTCGGCAGCTTTACTACTTGTACACACGCGCGGGCGGGAGCTTGTTCCTTAAAATACTGACCGTAAATATCGTTGACAATCTGAAAATCATTTAGATCTTTTAAAAATACAGTCGTTTTTACAACACTGGCCATCGTAAGATCTTCGCTAATAAGTATTGCTTGAATATTTTCTAATACTTGCTTGGATTGCGCTTCAATCCCCCCCTCCACAACAGTATTGGTAACTGGATCAACAGGCATTTGCCCCGATACAAATAAGAACCCTCCTGCCTTAATGCCTTGTGAATAAGGACCTATTGCCACTGGAGCCTTGTCCGTATTTACAACTGTTTTCATAAGTGACCTCCATTATTTTTAATTTTCAGAATCATTGCGCTTCAATTACTTATTTAAATATTCAGTTTAAAGAGAATCTTTTACAATTCATTACTGGCAAGTTTTCCTAATGACTCTTCCTGCTAAAGTTTTGACTTCTAAACCATTTTCTACAACCATCATTCCATTAACGATAACGTGTACGATACCGTCAGGGTACTGTACAGGCTCAACAAAGGTTCCTTTATCAATAATTGTTTCTGGGTTAAAGATAACAATATCAGCAAAACACCCTGCCCTTACTACTCCGCGATCAACGAATCCAAATACACTCGCTGGTTTTGACGTCATTTTTTGGATTGCAGATTCCAATGTGAGGGCTTTATCTTCCCTAACATATTTCCCCAATACCCTAGGGAAAGAACCAAATACTCGCGGATGAGGTTTGCCTCCCAAAAGCCCATCTGTACAAACGTTTTGCTCAGGTCTTGTCATGAAACGAATAACATGTTCTTCTGTTCCATAAAAATCAACCATACCCACGGCATTTTCTTCATCATGCAGCAAATCAAAAGTAGCTTCATAGACATCTTTACCTCTGATCTGACCAATTTCCACCAAACTCTTACCGATTAAATCTGCATTTGCCTTAGTTTTAACACTAGTTACAAATATTTGATCTAAACCAGCAAAATCAATGAAATTATCCCAGCCAGGTATGCCCTGCTCAATATCATGAATCATTTTCTTTCTAAGCTCAGGGTCTTCCAAACGTCTTATTAGCTTGTCTGTCCCACCATCATGTGCCCAGGGGGGCAAAATTACGCCTAGCATCGTACTGCCTGCTACATATGGATACTGATCAAAAGAAATCCGAATACCTTCCGCTTGTGCACTTTCTAATAGCTCTACGACTTTATCTATCAGTCCCCAGTTCTTTTTGCCGCATACCTTAAAATGTGAGAAATGAACTTTTACCCCGGACTGTCGTCCAATATTAATCACTTCTTCCATTGATTCTACAATGGTATCTGCCTCACTACGCTGGTGAACAACAAAAACACCATCATATTCAGCGACAACCTTGCACATCTCAACGATTTCCTTGGTTTGTGAATAAGCACAAGGCATATAGATAAGTCCTGTTGATAAGCCAAAGGCGCCAGCTTTCATTTCCCGCCTAGTAATATCACACATTTTTTTGATTTCTTCCTCTGTAGGAAGTCGATTGTCCAGCCCTATAGCTTCCATGCGGATATTGCCATGAGGAGCTAAATAGCTTTCATTAATACCTACTCCAATTTTTTCCATCATTTTCAGATAGCCTTCTGTCGTTTCATAGTTCCAGTCGATGCTATCACTATCTCCATCAAGTCCTGCTAAGTTTTTCCTCCATGGGCTGACATACTGTTTTGGCAATGGTGCCATGGAAATTCCATCCTGACCTAAGACTTCTGTAGTAACCCCCTGGCGAATTTTAGGTATTACATAAGGATCAAGTAAAATTTTTAGATCGGAATGACTATGGGTATCAATAAATCCTGGGCAAACGACCATACCTTCCCCATCAATCACTTTATCAAAACCTTCTAAACTAGTCTCACCGACTGCTGTTATTCTGTCATTTTCAATCGCTACATTGCCTATAAACCCTTTTGAGCCTGTCCCATCTATAACAGTACCGTTCTGAATAAGAATCCTCATGATTTTCACCGCCTTATTATTTCAATACTTCTTTTAAAATTCCATAGTAGCCGTTTGTAACATTAACCAACTGATCAACTTCGATATATTCATCAATAGTATGAGCCAAGTTTTCTCGTGAAGGTCCAAAACCAATTGTTTTAATTCCTGCTTCACCAGCATAATGACTACCATTGGTACAGAAGGAGTATTGGGTAATAACGGGGCTTATACCCGCAGACTTTATGCCTTTTAAAGCTGCTTGGATAAATTCATCCTGTTCGTCATATAACCATCCGGGAAAAAATCTTTCCCCTTTAATATTAGTACCGGTGTAACATTTTTCAACACCAGAAGCATACGAAGCTGTCCCTCTAAACTCAACATCTTCCTTACTCATTTCCTCAATTAAATCCAATATCGGTTTAAGGACGGATTCTCTCGTTTCTCCTACCAATAGTCTTCTATCATAGGTTGCTCTGCAATAATCAGGCACTACCGAGGATCCCGGATAGGGTGACGATTTAATATCTGTTAACTCCAAAATCCCCTGTCCTAAAACAGCATGAGAGGTCATTGCAAGTTTTCTAATTCGTCCAATCAGTTTAGACATCTTGTATACGGCATTAATGCCCGCCTGAGGATTTGCTGAGTGCGCAGGTTTACCATACGTTTCTACTACAATTTCCGCTCGCCCACGTTGACCAATTTTTAAGTTGAGCTCGGATGCTTCTCCTATTACTACGTAATCAGGTTTTACCCGCTTACTTACTTCACGAGCCGCCACTCCTTCAAAGCACTCTTCATGTAC
>CAMKSY010000340.1 GCA_946415545.1 uncultured Pelosinus sp.
ATTTATTCTATATTTATCTTTTATTTTTATAACGCATCATTTTGCTTATACTTGTTTTTTACCATAAGGCTTAAACTTCCTTAAAAATTCATCCATCTCATCAGAAGATAATAAAACAGGCTCTCCTACACACCTTGCTTTATAATAAATTTGTGCTACAAATTCAATCTCTTCTGCCGTGTCAAATGCATACTCAATCGTTTCACCAATTGCCAGTAACCCATGGTTGGCAAGTAATACCGCATATCGATCTTGGATATATTCAAAAGCTGCCTGTGACAACTCCTCGCTGCCAAATAATTTGTAAGGTGCACACCGTACATCTTTACCAGCATAACCAATTAAATAATGAACCGGCTCAATTTTCCAATGAAGAGCCGCCAAAATACTACAGTAAATCGAATGAGCATGCAGAACTGCACCAACCTCATCCCTTTTTTGATAAAAGATGCGATGCATAGAATATTCACTGGAAGGATTACGATCCCCGTCTATTTTAGTACCGTTAAGATCTAAAACTACAACATCTTTCGGTGTAGTTTTAAAATAATCCAAGCCGCTGGGACTAATCGCCATAAGCCCCTCTGCTTTATTAAAAATACTAATATTACCTCCAGTTCCTTTTGTTAAACCATGAGTAATAAGCTTTTGTCCATATTCCACAATGAGCTCTCGTTCTTTTTCTAAAATCATTTTTTTCCTCCAATAATACTTTATTCTACCCTCAACATCCTTATAGCTTAATCAGGCTAGGGATGATTTAACGTAATTCTAGGCTACAAATGAAAGGTTTAAGTATCACTTTTGGTCATTTTAAATAGACTCCCTAAGGGTTATGATGTCGTCAATCGTCAAATTTATAAAAATGGAGCACCACAATTTTATTTTGTATGGCACTCCAGTTATCCTACTGTTTTTTCGCTATATTTTTCTTATTAGCAACATCTTCACCAGTGGCGCGCATTTCACACCCACCTTTAAAAATTGCACCCTCGCCAACACTCAATATCCCTGCTTTAATATCTCCATAAATTTGCGAACTTGGTAATAACTCTAGTTTTTCACTAATATCAATATTACCATATACAATTCCAGCAATTGTGGCATTCATACCTTTACACTGAGCGGTTACTTTCGCATTTTCTCCGATAACAATGCTGCCGGTGGTATTGATATCGCCCTCAAATTGCCCATCAATGCGCAATGCACCTTTACCAGTGATCGTTCCTTTCATTGTCGTATCCTTACCAATAATGGTTTCAATCTCACCTGCATAACTAGTTGCTTTTTTATTGCTACCAAACATATTGCACGCTCCTGTAATAGTATCTACTCGTCTTTAAATGTTTAAATACCATTATTATTTTAATTTAAGAAAGTAGTAGGATTAACAGCAGTACCATTGACTCTTACTTCATAATGGCAATGAGGTCCTGTACTTGCTCCTGTATTACCAAGATAAGCAATCACTTCACCCTTCTTTACTGTTTGACCAGCACGTACTAACAATCTGGAGTTATGTCCATATACAGTTGAAATTCCATTTCCATGACTAATCTGTACCATGTTACCATATCCACCATACCATTCACTCTGCACAACTTCACCATCAGCAGTTGCAACAATGGGTGTGCCCACACTATTTGCAATATCAATCCCGGGATGAAAATCGCCTCCACCGCCAAAAGGAGAATTCCGCCATCCGAAACGAGATGTAACCTCTCCGCCTGTCGGCCAAATAGAAGGGGTCATCGCTATTCTCGCTTGCTTGTCCAGCAAAGCCTGCTTTAATTCATTTAAACTTTGTTCTCGTACTGAAATGGCAGCCTGTAAATCCTGTACAGTATTCTTTATTGTATCAATATCAGGCTGTATAGGTCCCCCTTGCCCAGTATAAGTAGCTGAAGGTCGTACTAAACCAGCACGGGACGTGGCTGTTGTGTCTTCACTATTTACAATACGTCTTATTTCTGCATCCAGAGAGTTTAATCTTTCCATATCTGATTTTAAACTGGCAGTCGTTTTGGCCAGTTCTTCAATTTCTTTACTTTTTACACCATTATCTTGACGCAATGTCTCTAGCTCAGCTTTTTCGACATTGGCTGTATGAATTGTATATCGATAATTAATAAAACTTCCTATTGAAAAGACAATAAGCAAACATAAAAAAGAAACAGCATATTTTACTGCTACAATAGGTATTCGGATCCTACGTACTGCTTGTCCCTGATGAGGTACAATCATTAAAGTATACTCTCTTCGATCTGGCTTACTTTCTTTTTTAATCAAGAATCTTGGCTCCTTTTTTGGGAAATATTTCTATATATTAAAAACATATTTTATATTCGCTCTTTATCTAAGAAGTCCTGCTTATTTTCATTTTTTTATTTTAATAGCTTGTGCTACTGCTTGTTTTTCCTCTTCAGTCAACAAATAGGAAGATACTCCTGAGACAATTGGTTTGGAATATGTACGAAATTCATTACGTCCATAAATGCTGGAAATTACAAGGCCATTATTATAAGAATCTAAAAGTGCAATAGCAAAACTCAGATCACTGCCTACATCTTCAAAAGCATTAAATCGGACAAGGGCCACTTTTTGTACACAATCTTTTGCGATTCTTTCTAATCGCTTGCAATCATCAGATAGGGTATCCACTTTCCCTACAACATGCTTAACTTCTTCAATATGTGAAATTAGTAGCTTCTCTAAGTTTTCCCCATCTACTCCCTGCATCATTCTTTGATATTTTTTATTCATTTTGCCGAGTCTTATATTAATACTTATAAAAACAAACAATGCTAATAAAATCATTACTGTCATACCTAATAACACATACTGTAAATTATTCATAACTAGATTTGATACTTGTGTTGCATAATCCATTTCATCATACCTTTCAACTTACACTTAAATTTTAACATTGATTATAAAGACGCAAGAATTGCAGCAATCGGAATTGCAGGCAGTAAATTAGCTACTCTGATTGTTTTTATTTCTAACATTAATAAGCTAATACCTATAATAAGCAAACCACCCACTGCTGACATTTCAATAATCATCTTATCAGCTATCATACCGCTAAGGCTGTTTGCCAGCAAAGTAATCGAACCTTGATACAGTAAAATAGATATACTCGATAAGGCCACACCGATCCCCAACCCTGATGCAAAAACGGCTGAAGCGACAGCATCCAGCATCGACTTTGCATATAAAGTACTAGCATCTCCCGTTAACCCTTCTTGTATTGATCCAACAATTGCCATCGCTCCTACACAAAACACCAAACTCCCCGTAATAAAACCTTCACCAACACTACCATGCTTATTACCTGCCTTTAATGTCAGCCAATCCCCAAAATTCGACAACCATTTATCAATATTCAAAAATTCTCCAAGTAAACCGCCAAGTACTACACTTAATATCACAATCAATATATTTTGTGTTTTTAAAGCCATCTGTAAACCAATTAGCCCCACAGCTAAGGCTAATCCCTGCATTAGTGTATGTTGATAGCGCTGAGAAATTCGCTGTTTTAATGCTAAACCAATAATGGCTCCACCAAGTACAGCTGCTGCATTAACTAAGGTACCTTTCATGTTTTCCTCACCCTCCTTTTCAGCAACGTTACTGTGATTTTAACTTGCATGGACTATAAGAAAAAGACTACATGCCCTTTAAGACATATAGCAGACCGAGGCACAAAGAACAGATATAGGATGAAAAGCCTCTACGTACTCTTTATTTAACGTTCCTTCGTATGCTGCACATGCGTAGCATTATGCCTTTGTGATTCACAATATTACTGCCCAAAAGCGATCTTTGTATTTCTTCCTATACTTTCCAGGCTGTTGATAAAGAGCGAAGGACGCAAAAGATACGCAAGGTAAAATCCCTAAGCGTTCCTTTTGCGCCATTTATATTGTCAATTTTACTACTGTCTAATACGAATTGCATTTCATTTTATCATATTATCTAATTTAATTCACTCAAAATTCTTTGTATATGAGGGAATGGCTCTAACGCTTGCTCTAAAATTCCATTTATATAAGCAATTAAAATTCCATAATTCACTACAGGTATTGCCTTATTTGAAACTTCTGAAAGACGATGAAGCATTTCTTTACGGTTTAACATACATGCGCCACAATGTACTATTAAGCTATATTTATG
>CAMKSY010000341.1 GCA_946415545.1 uncultured Pelosinus sp.
GATATTATTATGGAGTGTTTTACTAAAATACTTAGAATTTTATCTGTAATGCAAAGTGAGAGTCCAATTATAGGATTATTAATTTCTATATACCATCATCGTCAGTTAAAAATTGAGAGCAACCTACTTAAGCCTTTTCAAAAAATAAAATATTTAAATATTTATAATGAAAGTTCAAGATTATTGCTATGCTTATTAGATGAAAATATAGATAACGAGACTGTAATAAAAATTAGTTCTGAAATACAACAGCTTTATAAACAACTTCCTGAAATAGCTCAGCATGTCATAGATCTATTTGAAATGTCTAAATATAAATATCCTTGGGTGGAGCAATGTTTAATTTCTATATATAGGGAAATTAATATCAACCCCTCAAATTTCAACTTGTTATCAGAATATGAAGAGTATTTTAAAGCTTTTTGTGAAAGCAGTCCTTCAGGGTTGGAATTAAATGAAAATCGAGATGAATTGAAATTATTTGAGTAGCAATAAGCGGATATGAATAGAACAGATAAGTGATCCTAGGTTTTAACAATTTGGAATGAGATGTATAATAATTTGGGATGGAAATAATGCGAAGTATAAACTGTACTTAAAATAAATGAGAGGGTGTTACTTTAGTGTACATGCCATTCGTGCCATATCCATAAAAGTAATAGAATATTTACGATACTAAAGAGTAAAACAATATAAAATCCTGCTATACGAAGGCAAGAGAGCGGATGTAGTGTCTGTCGATAAGAATGGGACAGAGGGACAGGTTGTTTGTCCCGCGAGAGGAATGGCAGATTAACAAGAGATAGCAATTAGTAATATGTAAAAAAGCTTCTTATAATTACCTAGTAAATTTATGTAGAACTTAACTTTGACGTAGCAATAAAATAAAGAATTTTCAAGGTAGTATCTTAGGTGGGATAAGGAACCTGCTCCCTTGTCCCTACCCCTAGCCCTAGGTGCCAAAGAGACTCAGTCTTTGCAAAAAGCAATGGCTGAGTCTCTTTGGCTTCTTGCTCTAGAAGCGCAAGGACGGTTCTAGAGCTTCTTAATCTTTTAGCGCAATCTGATTTGGGGGAGCAAGAGAACCGTCCCAGCTTCCATTAAAGTTCATTATGCAGTCGTTAGCATGAGAGTCTGTTAAACGATAGGATGAGCGGTCGAGTGGCATTAAATCAAAAGAAAATTTCTTAATGGTATGATCTGGTTCTGATGATAAAAATATAGCATATGTTTTTGATATATGAGATGGCAATTTAGAAAAATAGTAAGTGTAAAAAGAGAGGGGGTACATGTTATGGCAAATGTAGGACTGCGTATTTTCAGGACGATCCATCGCCCTTCAAAAGAAGTCATCGAAGAATTCACAGGACTGCCAGTAGCTAATATTGCGGATAACATGAATCGCATGTCGTGTATCAATGCACATATTCGTCCCATTAATGAGGTACCTCTACTAGGACCAGCTTTTACGATTAAAACCCGACCTGGTGATAATCTTCTACTTCATAAAGCTTTGGATCTGGCCGAGCCTGGCGATATTTTGGTGGTAGATGCCCAAGGAGATATTAGTAACTCCATTATGGGTGAATTAATGGTACGATGGGCGAAGAAAAGGGGAATTGCAGGTTTTGTAATTGATGGTGCCATTCGAGATGTGGGAGCTTTAAAAAATCTTGGTATTGCCATTTATGCGGCTGGGGTCACTCCGGCTGGTCCGTATAAAGATGGTCCTGGAGAAATCAATGTACCCGTTTCTTGTGGTGGTGTAGTCATTCATCCCGGTGATATTTTGGTTGGTGATGAAGATGGTCTTGTAGTCATAAAGCCGCAAGATGCCGTAGAATTGTTGCAAAAGACCAAAACTAAAAATCTGGCAGAGCAAAAAGCCATAAAAGAAATTGAAGGAATGTCATGGGATCGGACCTGGGTCGACAAAGCTCTTGTGGAGCGTGGCTGTGAAATCATAGAATGAAATTATGTAGTACCCGACGATAAGATAAGCCTGGATGCTATCAAGATAGATCTTGATAGCATCCAGGCTTATCTTATAATAAAGAAAAGTCCCTTGAGATAACGATGGCCGTGAATATCTATTCAAATTCATTTTTGGGAGTACTCGTTTCACTTGCGAGGCTTTTCATTAGCGGTGACGGGACATCTGTGGAATGTTGTAAGATGGTTTTTACAGTTCCGATAATTACTGGTTGAACAGCAGGAGGAAGAGTATCAAAAATCTGAAGTAGTTCATTGCGCAGGAGGTTTTCTTTTGTTATTGCAGATTGTACGCCCTCAGTACTTGGACTCAGTTCCGATGGCAACGATTGCCTTCCTAATAGAATCCAATCTAATGATGCATCAAAAGCAACAGCAACTTTGATAAGAAATTCAAGACTCGGCTTTGAACCATGTTCAACATTATTTACATAGGATTTCGATACATTAAATTGAATGCCAAAATCTTTTTGGCTGATCTTACCACGGATATGCCTTAATCGTAAGCCTATATCTACATAATTCATAAATACGTAACACCTCTAAACACATATAAGTGTTCTATTTTGTCAAAAAACACACTTATATGTGTATTTTTATATTGACCGTACACTTATAAGTGTACTATAATAAAACCAGGGTAAATTACTCTTATAAATAGGGAGTACTGTTCTAGAGAAACGGTACTAAGCTTTACAGATCAGTATTTAACCTCAAATGAAAGAAAAAGCGAGGTGATATTTTAGTAGAAGTGGTAATTTACCAAAATACCTCAAATAACCTAAACGATTCTGTATGAAGCATCCAAGCCGCCAAGCAAAGTATTGCTTCATAAGAGAATGAGACGATGTGCCTAAAGTCTCGAAAATTATGATAGTTCGAAACTACACAATTTTATTATAACGTATCGGACAAGAGACGTAAATCTTAATCGTAACAAGAAAATTTGATGAGTTTCGAGAACCATGTGCACAGTATTCTATTTCATCAATCATCAAGGAGGAGTGTAGAATTATGTCAAATGTAGGATTGCGTATTTACAAAGCAATTAACCGACCATCCAAGACCATGATAGAAAGCTTTGCAGGACTGCCAGTAGCTAATATTGCGGATAATATGAATCGGATGTCGTGTATCCATGCGCGTCTTCGACCCATTAACGATGTGCCCTTATTAGGGACGGCTTTTACAATTAAATCACGTCCTGGCGATAATCTTCTGCTTCACAAAGCCCTGGATCTGGCCCAGCCCGGTGATGTGTTGGTAGTGGATGCCCAAGGTGATCTGAGTAATTCTATTATGGGTGAATTAATGGTGATGTGGGCAAAGAAAAGGGGAATTGCAGGTTTTGTGATTGATGGTGCTATTCGAGATAGAGGAGCTTTAAAAAATCTTGGTATTCCCATTTATGCAGCAGGGGTAACTCCGGCTGGTCCCTATAAAGATGGTCCTGGGGAAATCAATGTTCCTGTTTCTTGTGGTGGCATTGTGATTAAACCTGGTGATATTCTGGTCGGTGATGAAGATGGCCTTGTAGCCATTGCACCAAAGGATGCAGCGGAGTTATTGCAAAAAGCCAAGGCGAAAAATCTTACAGAGCAAAAGACTATGGAAGATATTGAAAACGGCAAATGGGATCGGAGCTGGGTGGATAAGGCACTTACTGAGCGAGGCTGCGAAATGATAGATTAATTTATAGAAGAAATATATGGCAAAGGTAGTGCATATAATGCAAGGAATAGTAGAGAAAAAAACAAAGTTTCGTTGGATAGTTCTGACGATGATCTTTATTGTTTACATGATCGCTGGCGCAGACCGAGCTAACATTGGTGTTGTGATTCCTTTTATCAAAGATAGTTTCAAGATGAGCAATACAGATATTGGTGCTATGACCAGCCTGTTTTATATCGGCTATGCTGTTATTCAAATTCCCGCGGGTTACATTTATAGCAAACATGGGGTGCGTGGTATTTTTTCTATTTCGGTCATATTGACCTCAATGGCAACTTATTTTCTTGGGATGGCTTCTTCTGTGTTACATCTGAAAGCCGCGCGGGTTTTATTGGGACTTGCCGAAGGACCGATTAACATTGGAATTGTTACTACCATTAATCGCTGGTTTCCGCCTCAGGAAAAAGGGATTGCAACAGGTGTCTTTATTTCTG
>CAMKSY010000342.1 GCA_946415545.1 uncultured Pelosinus sp.
CTTTAGAGCAGCGCAATACTCCTGCAATCGACAAGCCCTATTTTGAAGCTGCTAAAGCAAGAAGATCATATGTATCAAATGTAGTTATTGACTCGAATAGTGGTCAATCCATAATTAACATTTCTTCCCCGATCTATGATTATAATGGAGATTTCCAAGGTCTAATACTTGGATCAATCAAAATTGTTACATTAGAAAAGCTTTTACGTGAGAATTGGATTGGTCAAACAGGAGAAATATTTTTGATTAACCGGGAAGGTACCATGCTTACCGATCCACGGCACCTTAATTCCCAAGCAGATAAAATCAACTTTAAATTCTCCGAAAATACCTTTCGTTCTATAGCTCCAGGGGAATCAAGTACAACAACTTGGATTGATTATTTAGGAAATAACGTTCTAGGTGCTTATCTAGATGTACCTGAACGAGGTTGGACACTAATAGGCAAGATCAACGAAGACGAGGTTCTAACCCCTATTTATAGGCAACTGGCAATGATGACAAGTGCTACAGCCATTTTAATATTACTTATTCTCCCCCTGGCTCAGAAAATAACCAATCAGATTAAATTACCTATCGATTGGTTAATTCAGCAATCAAATCTAGTAGCAACTGAAAGCTACCAACTGGTTGCCCAATATAACGCCTCAAAAAATATGCCCTATGAATTAGACATCTTATGCCAAACATTCTTCAATATGAGTCACAAGATAAGAAATACCGTTAATCTGCTTAAACAGAATGAAATGAAACTAGGAAATCATATGCTGGAAATACAAGAAATTAATGCTACCCTGGAAGAAGAAATGATGGAACGCCAAGCAGCCCAAGCCGCACTTGTTAATCTAAATATAGAGCTGGAAAACAAGATTAGTGAACGAACACAAGATTTGCAAGATATGAACGCAGCCCTTGAAGAAGAAATCATGGAACGTCAAGCAGCCCAAGAAGCCTTAAATGAAAAAAATAAAGTCATCAAGAGTATCGCATATTCTGATAGTCTCACTGGCTTACCCAATCGTGCACTTTTAAACAAGCGTCTAAAGAAAGAAATGGAAAGAACTCGCTGCGGTGAATCAGTCGGCGCTGTCTTGTTCATCGATTTAGACGATTTAAAGATGGTAAACGATACTTTTGGTCATACATACGGTGATGCCCTAATCACTATGGCCGGAAAACGGATTGTGGAAACTGTTAGTGCTCATGGTTTTGTTGGTCGTATTGGCGGAGATGAATTCATGGTGATTTTATCTGGTGAACATAATCGTAAAAAAATTACTCATCGCGCTGACATGATCGTTGAAGCTTTTAACCAAGATATGGAAGTCATTGGGATTCGCTTTCATACATCTGCCAGCGTTGGTATAGCTGTATATCCTGCTGACGGAGACACAACAGAGGAAATTTTCAAAAATGCAGATAATGCAATGTATGCAGCAAAAAAAGCAGGGAAAAACTGTTGGCGCTTCTACGAGAAGACAATGCAGATAGAAGCCTATGATAAAATCCTACTCATCAATAGTCTGCGACACGCTATTGAGAATCAAGAACTCTCATTACATTATCAACCACAGGTAGACATAAACAACTGCACAGTCGGATTTGAAGCACTACTTCGCTGGAATAGTCCGGAACATGGTGCAATATCGCCAGCCCGCTTTATTCCCCTAGCTGAGCAAAACGGTCTTATACAAAAAATTGGAAATTGGGTACTCAAAGAAGCGTGCCATTTCGCACGTAGATTAGTCGATAAAGGCTGGGGGCATATCCATGTTGCCGTTAATGTATCTCCCTATCAATTATGTGCCGATGACTTTATCGACGAAGTACGAAAAGCACTCGTTAACGCAGAAATTAAACCTAGCCAGTTGGAAATTGAAATAACTGAAAATGCATTAATTGAATCCTTAGAAGATAGTACTCACATTCTTGAAAAAATACAAGCAATGGGAATACGTTTATCCCTTGATGATTTCGGCACCGGCTACTCTTCCCTAACCTATCTTCAACGCTTACCAGTAAAGACCTTAAAAATTGATAAAGCTTTCATTGATATGATATTGACGAATAAAGCCCAGAAAGCCATCATCCGAACAATCATAGACATGGCACACATTATGAAGATGAACGTGATTGCTGAAGGTGTAGAAACCGAAATACAAATTGCATATTTAACAAAATGTCATTGCGATCTTTTGCAAGGATATATCATCAGCCCTCCAGTACCAGAAGCTGAAGCGATCGATTTTCTGTCTTATTGTAAACAATAAAAAAAGCTGCCCTTTGTTTGTTTCATGAATTGAAGTAAACAAAGGGCAGCTTTATACAAATGCCTCTTCCCCTTTCTGTAAAGCTATGATAAGATAAACAGATATTTATTTTTTTGCAGAGGATGACAATATTGAAAAACATAACAAACAATCGCCGCATATACCTACTACTAATCTTAGTTGTGCTTCTCTGGGGGGTTAATGTGGTATCGATCAAGTATCTCACTCAATTTTTTCCACCATTGGCATTAGCTCCTATACGCTTATTTCTGGCAAGCGCCTTACTCCTGCCCCTTGCATGGCGACAACATGGCTATAAGAAACTATCGAGCAGAGAATGGATTCCTATCGTTGGTGTTTCAATGTTTTGCATCTTTCTTCATCAAATAGCGCTCACCATCGGATTGACTGCTACCAGCGGAATACATGGGGTTCTTATTCTTGGACTCAATCCTTTATTTACAACGTTATTTGCTAGCTTACTGCTAAAAGAAAAATTTACATGGGCAAAGGGAATTGCAATACTATTCGGATTCAGCGGCTTACTATTAGTTGTCTCCGGCAGCTCACAAGGCGGTGCTACTCTGATTGGTGACGGGATTATGTTTATTGCAACCCTCACCTTTGTCATCGGATCTTTATTGGTGAAAAAAGCTACTTTATTTGTCCCTCCCTTAATCGTTACTGCCTATAGTCACAGCTTAGCTGCCATTGGCTTGCTGATATTGGGTCTTTTTGTAAACCCGATGTGGAACTATCCTAGCGCTTATGGCTTCTGGCCGATTGCAGTTTTACTGTTCTCCAGTTTCTTTAGTACAGCATTAGGAGCATTATGGTGGAATACAGCAATACAGCAAGTAGGTGCTTCTACATCTTCCCTTTTCCAAAATGGCTCTCCTATCATAGGAGTACTTGCTTCAGCTATTTTCCTTGGAGAACAGCTATATTGGTATCACTTTGTAGCTCTTTTACTTGTAATTTTAGGGGTCAGCTTAGGCACAGGAATCATTCGTATTCCAGCCCGTTTATTATTGTTAGGCAGCAAACTTCGCCAATAAAAAATAGAGCACTGAAAGATGAGCTTACCCTATCGAGGTAAGCCCTTTTTTTATTCTTAACGAGTTAATTTCCTAGCATGCTGCAGTCATTAATTCTATAATATACATAGAGGTGATGGAATGAAAAAAATAGGTGATTTTCTTATTTCGCCACATGAAAGTACTGAGATTGTCATGGGTAATACGGCTATCGTCCGTGGAATGATTGAATCAGGTGTTAAAGTTGTTACATCCTATCCCGGTTCTCCAACACCAGAAATTGCTGCAGCCATAACAGCCATTCCCAAAGACAAAAATCCACTTTATTTTGAGTTTTCCACTAATGAGAAGGTTGCCACAGAAGTTGCTTTTGGTGCTTCTATCAATGGTCACCTATCAACTGTATTTTTCAAAAGTGTAGGACTAAACGTAGCTGCGGACACCTTTGTTCAGCTAGGACACATGGAGGTAATCGGCGGACTGGTGATTATACTAGGCGACGATCCAGGAGCTAATTCATCGCAAAATGAGCAAGATAATCGTCATTATGCCCGTCTTGCCTATATTCCTATGCTAGAACCTTCAACTCCCACTGAGGCCTATACTATGTTCAAAGAGGCCGCTCAACTATCCATAGAGCGTTGTATGCCAGTGATTCTAAGAATGACTACCCGTGTCTGTCACGCAAAAGAAAAAGTTACCTTTTCCTCGTGGACGCCCTTGCCCCTTGATCATTCATCCCGCTTTAGTGTAGCCAATGGCCCCTACATACCATTAACTACAAAGCTGGTCCTGCCTTTAAAACGGCGAGCCTTAGAAAAATTAGCTCAATTTGCTGCCGATGCAG
>CAMKSY010000343.1 GCA_946415545.1 uncultured Pelosinus sp.
GATTAAGGTAACATTCCACATTACATGTACACTACTTGCCACAAGTATGGCAATCCAGATACTGCTGCTTATGTATAGTGCCAAAAGAGTCAGACATCCAAATAGACTATGACCGATAATACTGAATAATGCAGCCCATTTACCTCGTTGTCCATCTGCGGTATTATACCAGTCATAACCTGCTTCTAACATTCCAAATACTACATGAGTCACGATAATATCTGCAGCTAGATAATAAGAGCAAAGGCTTTTTGTTACTTCTTCTACTACTGGACTATAGCTAATAACCGCTTTCATTCCTACATGTTTCAATAATATCTTATTTACTAAAAAGCTCAATGCCGCCATGAGACAACCAATTACATATGCCATTTTTACCTCATTAGGTATAAACGTAATGAGCCTATTATTACCACCATAAAAGGAATTTATACAAGATTAAAATCTCTAGAATTATCAAGAACTCCAAGTACGCGTTCTTCGTGTGAGCGTTCTCCTTAAAGGGACATTTCTATGCTAAACAGAGGGGCGGATAAAAATGTAGCATTTTTATCCGCCCCTCTGTTATGAAATACATATTACAAGACAGAAAAACTCGATTTCTAACTGTTTTTTCGCAGCCACTCCATTGCGTCTTCTGACCGAAATTCACTAATCCCCTGCTTAAATAACAAATCTGCCATGAGAAAGCTGTCGTCAAAAGGCTCCTCCATCATATAAGGTAATGCCATACAATACATAGAAGCGCGTTTCGCAGCCTCCACTCCATGCACTGAATCCTCCATTACCAAACAATTTTTAAAGGGTACGCCCAGCCGTTTGGCCGCTTCCCAAAATACATCCGGCGCAGGTTTTCCTTTTTCCACTTCGTCTGCTGACACAATCACATCAAAATATTCTCTCAAATTGGTAATAGCTAAAATTATGTCAATGATTTCGGAAGATGAACCGGAAGCAATGGCTAAAAGATAGTTATTTTCTTTTAGCAACTGTAAAAAACGATACATCTCAGGAAAAACAATTGTATTTTTTTTGGCAATCTCAAGATAATATTTATTTTTTTTGGCTACTAAAATATCAATGGATTCATTCATACCATATATCTTTTTGACATCTTCCATCATTTCTAGTGTTCCGATGCCTACATATTTCTTTTTCATATCCTCACTCAATGCTGGTATCCCATATTCCTCGAATAACACATCATCTGCTTTGGAGTAATTAGGCTCACTGTCCACTAGCGTTCCATCCAAATCAAAAATAACCGCTTTCACCTTATGCTTCAGAACTTCACTATTTTTTCCCATCATGTCACTCCTTTCTGCTTATAGGAAAGTATTCGCACTAATCGTATATTTTCCTCTATAAGAAAAGTGACTAGTCTCCAGCCATCACTAGGTTGATCCTGCCAAAGTCAGTATCAATCGCCACTGCACAATTCGTTGTTCCCCCAAAAGCAGCACCTTTCGTAACTCGTTGAGGATGTAAATCAAGATCAAGCCCCATATTGGAAAGATTAATGCAAAAAAGACCATTCGTAACATTTAAAAATTCTCCTGCACTATCAATGGCCAGCTCATCCATTTCACAAATTTTTTCTCCACTGTATCGGCATGCAATTTCCAATAATACACTCTCTTCGGCAGTAAAACTGCTATGCAAAGTGATGTCTCCAGTCATACTCTGTGATACAAACCATTGATTTGAATCATGTTCATACGTAATTGCGGACAGCAAAGGACTGGTGTCTAAAAAGCGAACCACAGCTCGAAGAAAAAGTGATATGTAATCATAATACAATTCTACCTTCTTATCATCTTGAGGAATATTTAACTGCGCTCGAATCTGTTCTTTACTATAGGAGATATCAGACTGTTGACCTAAGCTGCTTTCTGCTTTGTATTCTTCCAAGACATTCTCAAGCTGTCCTAATGTCATGTACCCTTTATCGACCAATGTCTGACCAAAATTGAGATGATCATTTTCTTGCGTATCCAGCAGTGTGATCAATTGCTCTTCTGACAAATAGCCTTCATCTAAGGCGATCTCACCAAATCGTTTATCAATCCGTTGTTGCAGCCTGTGAATTTCCTCTACTTGCTCAGCAGTTAAATATCCTTGGTTAATGGCCAATACGCCTAATTTCACTTGTACTGCACGTCTCTCTTCAAGAGCCTCCTGCACTTGACTTGGTGCTAACAACCCCTGATTTAATATATATTGAGCAAAAAATTGACTAAACATTTAGCTCTCCTTTCGAATCATATCATTTACCGCTTTCACAATTTGACTACTATTATACGGTTTCTGAATGAAATCAATTGCTCCTAATTTAAGAGCCTCTAGCAAATTGGCAGCAGTACCAGTTGAGGAAAGCATAATTATCCTTGCCTCATGATGTATTTCCTTAATCTTTTTCAAAGCATCAATTCCGCTGACTTTTGGCATCACAATATCCATAAATACTCCATCAGGACAAAATTGGCAATATGCTTCTACCACTTCTTGTCCATCCTTAGCTTCAAATACTTGACAGCCTAGCTTCTCTAACTCTTCTCTTAGCTTTTTTCGTAATAATAAGGAATCATCACTAATTAAAATCTTTAATGGCTTCTGCAAAAAAAATCATCTCCTTATAAGAAAAACTCTGACGCGTACTAAAAAAATAAAACCTTTTGAACCGCGAAGGACACAAAGGTTTGTATCACAGCTCTCTTTGTATGATAGCAACACACTTGTGCTTCTTTGCTATCTGATACGTGAATCATTTCATTCAACTGGTTTTTCGGTTTCAGAATGAACCTGGACAGCATTTTGCAAATGGGTATCAATTGAAACGTTATCAGTTAAGGACACCAAAATATCAGAAATCATTCTTTCAATCTCATAAAGATTAAATTCGCCCTCGGCTTCTTGGGTCATATCGGCCCCTTTCACATTCCAATCTTTTAAACACGATAGCAAATACTCATTCATTACTGTCCCCTGACCAAGGACCATATTGCCATTCGGACTTACCAGTACTTGATTAAGAGTCATTCCAAACTTAATTTCTGAAAGATGTAAATAACTCAAAAAAATTCTCCTCCTAATACAATCGTATTACCACTGACTGACAGGATTCACTTATATGACCCTCAAAGTGAAACAATTTTTATATCGGTAACTAAAAGATATCATAAAAATTAACGTTAACTATTATTTTCAAGTTAACATTTTATTAATTTTATCAGTAAAACAGTATGCTTTTTCAGCCCATAAAAAGATTGGGGGCTCTATACTGGAAATGACCAATTGCTGTTTAATGCTGCATGCTCTATATAAAAAAAGAACCCTGTTTATGAGCTGCCCCCCATAAGTTAGACCTAAATCTAACTTATGGGGGGCAGCTCATATTATTCGTGGGTTCTTTCTTGCTACATTTTTTTCGCTACTATAATATTATAGATTCAGCATATATCCGCGGGCCCGCATTGCTTTCAACATTTCTGCCCGTTTCCCAAGCTTCTTGCGCACACGATAGATCAATACGTTGATTTCATCGACTCCTGCATCGGGAAGTGTACTTTTGCCAAGAACCCTTTCCGGCCATACAGCCGCTCTGATTTCATCATAAGTGACTACTGTATTGGCATGGTCATATAGCAGCTTAAAGAAACGCCATTCCTTTTCTGTTAAACTAACCAGCTGCCCATCAATACGGCATTCCCACTTAGCGCACTCCACAGTAATTGAAGTATTCTTTTTTAAAGTCATGGATTGCGTTTGACTTAAATCCATTGTTTCTTCATTCTTAGAAGCGCTGAGAATTCGGATTGCCGCGATACCCATTGACAAACTGATTGTATCCCCCGTATGAAGAATATACTTCTCATACGGAGTGATTACCTTTCCATTGATCATCGTTCCATGCTTACTGCCTAAATCACACAATATTACATTTTCTTCATTCTGTATAATATAGCAGTGCTTACGAGATATCAATTGATTAGAAAAACTCACATCGACTTGCTGATCAAGACTGGAGCGACCGAGGTACACTTCGCCATTAGGAATTTCGATGCGAGTTCCCGCTTCGTAAGGTTCTCCTCTTTCTACTATAAGACAAGTACGCAATTGCAAAATC
>CAMKSY010000344.1 GCA_946415545.1 uncultured Pelosinus sp.
GTTCATTTTTTTTGACATTTTCAAACTCAGTAAAGCTAAAACCTGGCGTATCTACTACAAATCCGCCACTAGAAAGAGGCAGCAATTCAGCAAAGCGAGTCGTATGTTTACCACGTCCTATCTTTTCACTGACTTGACCAGTTACCAATGTAAGACCCTCTTCTACAGTATTCAAGATCGTAGATTTACCAGCCCCAGAGGGGCCGGCAAATACGCTAATCTTCCCAGATAGCTGATTACGTAATTCTTCTATACCAACACCCATCTTAGCAGATATCGTAATCACACAATAGCCAATGCTACGATATAGTTGGAGAATCGGTTTTAATTCCTCACTGTCTGCTAAATCAATTTTATTAATACAGATGACAATATCTAAATCTGACATTTCAGCCAATACTAAAAATCGGTCTATTAATACGGTATTAATATCTGGGCTTACTGCTGCAAACGTGATGATCACTTGATCGATATTCGCAATCATCGGTCGTTGCAGCATACTACGACGCGGTAAAATCTTTTCAATGATTCCCTTGCCATTTTCTGTTATATTATACTCTACTTCATCCCCTACTAGAAGAGAGAAGCGCTCTTTCTTAAAACGTCCTCGCAAAGTACACATTGTTACTTTCGCATTGGTCTTCACATAATAAAAACTATTATATGTTTTCAATATCACCCCATGCTGCACTTTTTTGCCTCCTGTTATATTGTTTGCTCTTGCAACAATACACCATTTATATATACTTGTACTCTAACTTGTCCTACACCATCAACTGTTTTTTCAACCTTATCACCAGGCTTGTGTACATTTTCATAAACTACACGCCGCCCATTTGTATCTGTTATGACGATTTGTACAGCCTGCCGTATTGCTCCTTCAGGAACCGTAATCTGCACTACTGCCTTCTTAGTAGCACTAGTATTGCCTTTGGCAACCGTTAAATCAACGGATCCACCTTCTGTAATTTCAGCAGCAGGACTGGGGCTTTGCCCAATAATCGTCCCAGAGGGGTATTTGTCACTCACTTCTTCTGTTACTTTACCGACCTTTAATTTTAAACTTTCAATCTGAGTACTTACAGTATTAATTGGCGTTCCACGGAAATCTGGCAAAGCAAATTTGCGCGGACCAGCACCTTTACTTACAACAAGATCAATCGCTGTATTTTTATTAACTTGTGCAGGTGGCCGTGGCTGCTGATTAATAATAACATCAGCAGCCGTATCAGCATTAAACTGCTCATCAATTCTTCCTACCACAAGTCCTGCATTTTTAATTTGCAGTTCTGCATCTCGCCGGCTAAGCCCTCTAAGATCAGGAACTACAGTAATTCCCCCCCCCTTACTAACGACAAGATTAATCATGCGCTGCTCTTTTACAACGTTGCCAGCTTCTGGAGATTGGGAAATAACATGTCCGGCTGGTATTTTATCACTAAATGATTCGGATACATTCACCCGCAAGTTTTGATCTACTAAAAGACTGCGGGCAACCTCAACTTGCTTACCAATAACATTAGGCACAGTAACTTCATTGTTGCTCCAAAATTTACCAAATGCAAAAAAGGCACCGATCATAAAACCAAATAGCAATAGTAATACCAGTCCCCATACTGCTCGTTTGGAATGATTTTTTTTCTGTAAAGGATTAGCATCCACTTCTAACGCAGTCCCCGAATTGGCTTGAGATATAATGGGCTCATCTAAACGCGGCAATATCTGTGTGGGAAAATCGCCTCTTGATAAACGCCGCGTATGATCATCTCTGAAATAATTCTGTACAGACTTTAAGTCCGTAATCATTTCACCAATATCATTATAACGATTAGCCACATCTTTAGCCATTGCCTTTAATACAATAGCTTCTAATAATGGCGGTACCTCTGGCTTTAATTCTCGTATAGGACGAGGCTCTTCTTGTAAATGCTTTAATGCAATACTAATCGGTGTCTCACCATTAAAAGGTACTGTACCTGTCAGCATTTCGTAAAGAACTACCCCTAAAGAATAAATATCAGATTTTGCTCCAACTGCAGTTCCTTTCGCTTGTTCTGGCGAAAAATAATGCACCGATCCAATAATCGTCGCAGTATGGTGCATCGTTACAGAACTTACAGCTCTTGCAATACCAAAGTCCGTAACTTTAATACGTCCTGCACGAGTCATAAGGATATTATGAGGCTTTATATCACAATGTACTAAATTATTCTGATGAGCGTGTTCTAACGCGTCTGCAATATCTGCAGCAATTCTCACAGCCATCTCTATCGGTACGGGCTCACGCAAAATACGTTCCTTAAGAGTTTCACCTGAAATATATTCCATAACAATATAATGCACTTCATCATCTTTGCCAACATCATACATATTTACAATATTATGGTGAGATAGTCGGGCAGCAGCCTGGGCCTCGCGACGAAAACGAGTAACAAATTCTTCATCATTAGCAAATTGCGAGCGTAGCACTTTCACAGCTACAAAGCGATCTAATAGTTTATCATGAGCACGATAAACATCTGCCATACCGCCGCCACCAATATGCTCCAAAATAGTATATCTTTTATCAAGCGTTCGATCAATCATGGTGAACTATCACCTCCTTATTGTAATGCCGCCTTAAATACTTGACGAGCCATCGGCGCTGCAATGCTTCCACCAAATCCAGCGTTCTCAACAATTACTGCAATAGCAATCTGGGGATTATCTGCTGGTGCAAAACCAATAAACCAAGCATGAGAATCGCCTTGGGAATTTTCCGCTGTACCAGTTTTGCCTGCTACTAATACTCCTGGCAAAGAGGCTTCTGTACCTGTACCATCTCGAACTACCCTCACCATCATCTTATTAATCTCATCAGCCAATTGAGGCGTTGTGGGAGTAAGCCATTCTTCAGGTGCAAACGTTTTTATAAGACTTCCATCTAAGCTTGTTATTTTGTCAACAATATAGGGTCTCATAATTTTCCCTTCCCTTGCGAAACTGCTTGCTAACATAGCCATCCGTAAAGGAGTAACTAATAAACTTCCTTGTCCAATACCTGTTTGTGCTAGATCTCCATCGCCTAAAGATGAAAAATCAGGCAAATGAGAAACAACTTCTTGCAATTCTTGACCAACAGTACGCTTAAATCCAAATCGCTCAAAGGTATTTTCCATTTTTTTATATCCCAATTTTAAAGATAACTTACCAAAAAATACATTGGACGAAACTGCTAATGCTTCTTCTAAATTAATATTTCCATAAGCTCCTAAATGGCTTTCTTGTAAATCATAGTCTGGCGGAATTTTTAAAGCCGCTTCACAATATACTTTTTCTTTTAAATCGATTATCTTCTCCCTGCGTGCTGCCTCTGCAATCATAACCTTAAGCGTAGACCCCGGAGGATATAGTCCCTGGGTTACTCGGTTTAATAAAGGACTATTTTTATCAGTAGAAATATGTTTCCATTGCTGATCAATTTCATTGGGGTCAAAGCTTGGCTTACTTACCATCGCTAATATAGCTCCTGTATTAGGATTGATTACCACAATTGCACCTTTATGATTACCAAGTGCTTTATAAGCTGTTTCTTGCAGAACAGCATCTAATGTTAACACTACATTATTACCAGACCTGTTCGTTAACAAATGGCTTACAGCACCTAAATGAGCAATGGAGGTATTATTTCCAGTTAAATCTCTATTGAAAGTACTCTCAATACCACTTCGGCCATAAGTAATACTATCATAGCCTACTACCTGAGCAGCAATTGATCCATAAGGATATTCCCTTTTAAAACTATCTCCTATTTTTTTACTATATGCTAGCTTCTCACCACTCTTATCGAGTATCATCCCCCGGGGAGTCATATGAGAAGCTTCAAGAGTACGGCGATTTAAGGGATGCGCCATTAGAAAATCACTTTGAACTACTTGAATATAAGTTAAATAGAAAAGTAAGACAACCAATAAACTTAATAGTCCAAAAGCAACTTTACGAATATTTTTACACAAATCATTCATGTCATTTCGCATCGTAGCCTCTCACTTCCGATATGGAAAATAACATACCGAGTAAAATAAAATTAGATACAATAGAAC
>CAMKSY010000345.1 GCA_946415545.1 uncultured Pelosinus sp.
CGGCTGCCTTACTGCTGTACCATGGCTTGGATTTTATACTTTTTCCCATTGAGATGATTACCTTTACCAATGAGATCATCAGCTTAGAATTTCTTATGAAATTACTTGGATTTTTGTTAGGAGGGCTTTTGACCTGGCTGACAGGGTTGGCAATTATAAGGGCTGCAAGTCTTTTGCCAATCCAAAGAATCATTGCTATTTTTGTTGCGCAGCTTTTAGTGGTTATGGCGAAGCAGGCTCTTATTGTAGTGCAGATCATGGCCGTAAGAAAAATTTTCTTAACCACAAAACAAATGACGCCGATTATAGGCCCACTGATCAATCATCAAGTTTGGTTCTTATATGCATTACTTGCAGTTACATTACTTTTGCCAGTGGTGTTGATCTTGCAGCGCAAACCGGAAAAACCTATGGGACTTAATCCGGCGCAATACAGAAAAATACTAATGCAGACCCGCAAGAAGATGCGCTGGAGTGGAGCATTAGCTCTAGGTGTATGTGGGATGCTTCTCGTTTCAACTGTTGGTATGGTATATGCTGATGAAAAAGTCGAAATTGTTCCGGCAGTAGCAGTAACTGCCGAAGGAGAACAAGTTCGTATTCCTTTAGAAAAAGTTGATGATGGGCATTTGCACCGCTTTTCGTATCGTTCATCTACAGGTGAAACCGTACGGTTTATCGTGATTAAAAAGAGCGGCTCTGCTTACGGTGTTGGTTTGGATGCTTGTGAGATTTGCGGACCAACGGGTTATTTTGAAAGGGATAATCAAGTGATTTGCATGTTGTGCGATGTGGTAATGAATACGGCAACCATCGGTTTTAAAGGCGGGTGCAATCCAATACCCCTGACATACAAGGTAAATGAAGGAAAAATGATCATACCTTTAGAGGCTTTGGAGCAAGAAAAGAGTCGATTTAAGTAAAGGAGGATAAATCATGTTTTGGGAGATGCTGAAAGGAGCTCTTGTCAGGCAGAGCCGAAAGATGTTCATGGTAGCTCTTACCATTGCATTGGGAGTTTCGCTGACAACAGCTATGCTGAATGTAATGCTTGATGTAGGCGATAAGGTAAATCGGGAACTGAAAGCGTACGGAGCAAACATTACTGTGATTCCCCGGGCGGCATCCGTATTGCGCGATGTATATGGAATAGAAGCCAGCTCTGGCAAGACAGGGCAGTACTTGCAGGAAGCTGATGTTGGTAAATTAAAAACTATTTTTTGGGCTAATAATATTGTTGCTTTTTCTCCCTTATTGGAAACGAAAGCTACTGTAGGTTCGGATGATATAACCGTAGTAGGAACTTGGTTTAACCGATCATTAGAGCTGCCTACAGGTGAAATTGTGGAAACCGGAATCAAAGAACTAAAATCTTGGTGGACAGTTGAGGGAAATTGGATCAATGATACTGATAGTAAAGGAGCAATGGTTGGTTCTATATTAGCTCGAAAATTAAACCTTCAGATCGGTGATTCGGTGGAGATTGTCTTGCCAGGAGGTACCCAGCGAGAAACACTAACTGTGCAAGGTATTTTTAATAGCGGCGGTGCTGAAGATGACCAAATTTTTGTAACTCTGCCTTTTGTACAACAAGGGCTAAATCTTCCAGGTAAGATTGGGAAAATAGAAGTAAGTGCTATCACTACACCAGAAAATGAGTTAGCCCGCAAAGCAGCCCATGATCCCAAAAGTCTTTCTTTAAAAGAATGGGAAACCTGGTATTGTACAGCGTATGTAAGTTCAATAGCATATCAAATTGAAGAAGCTGTGGGGGATTCCCGGGCCAAGCCAGTTCGACAGGTTGCTGAGTCCGAGGGAACCATTTTGCAAAAAACGCAGCTGCTAATGCTCTTAATCACAGGACTCAGCTTAGCAGGATCAGCTCTTGGCATTTCCAATCTTTTAATGGCTAATATTATGGAACGCAGTCGGGAGTTTGGTTTGCTGAAAGCCCTTGGTGCAACAGATCGGGATGTTTTACTGCTGACTCTCACGGAAATTATGACCACGGGCTTAGTTGGTGGCATTGCAGGTTATTTTTTAGGCCTGGGATTTGCTCAAATTATTGGTCACAACGTATTCGGTACAGCTGTGGCGATAAATGCAATGGTCATTCCTTGGGTCATTATTTCAGTAATTATAATTACTTTGGTCGGTAGCCTTCCGGCTATGCGAATGCTATTATCGCTGCGTCCGGCAGCAGTACTTCATGGCAGGTGATAAAGATGACAAAATATTCAATGTACACGAAGATGATCTGGAATGCCTTGCTTCGCCGTCGGTCTCGCATGCTGATTGCATTATTGGCTGTGGCGATTGGTGCGACGGTTGTATCTGGACTTGTTACCATTTATTATGATGTTCCTCGGCAAATGGGGAGGGAGTTTCGCTCCTATGGTGCTAACCTATTGCTAACACCAGCTGGTGATCAACAGGTGATGGCGCAAAACCTGATTGCCAATGCGACTACGCTTTTGCCCTCAGATAAGCTAATTGGCATTGCCCCGTATTTATATGATCGAATTAAGCTAAATGAGCAGCCTTTTTTAGTTGCAGGTACGCATTTTCAAGCTGTAAAGAAAGTTAGCCCTTACTGGCAGATCCGTGGTGAGTGGCCAGCAGATCAGTCCGAGGATATTGTGATTGGTGCTGAAGTGGCAGAACGATTAGAAATTGAACCGGGGCAGCAGGTGAGTCTCACCGCAGCTGGAAGCGAAACTGAAAAAAAGGTGAAGGTTGCTGGTATCCTGCGGACAGGAGGCTCGGAAGAAAACTTTATTTTTCTTGATCTTTCTTTACTTCAACAGATGTTGAAGAAGGAAGGTGTGATTAGTATTGCTCAAGTCAGTATTACAGCGAATGAGGCAGAACTAACCGCATTAACACAACAAATCGGAGAGCAGGTTCCTGGTGTGGCACCGCGTTTAGTGAAACAGGTGACCCAGTCAGAGCAGACGGTTCTTGGAAAGCTGCAGGCTTTAGTTTATTTAGTGACAATTGTAGTATTGCTGCTTACTCTAATTTGTGTAGCTACAACGATGATGGCAGTTGTTACAGAACGGCGCAAAGAGATTGGTTTAAAGAAAGCGCTGGGCGCGGAAAATCGCAGCATTATACTTGAGTTCTTGGGGGAAGGTTTGGCATTAGGAGCTTTAGGCGGTCTGCTGGGGACAATTTTGGGATTCTTTTTTGCTCAAGCTGTAAGTGTCAACGTTTTTGGCAGGATGATTTCATTTCAGCCCTTAATTGCGCTATTAGCATTGGTAGTTTCTATAGCAGTTACCGGTTTAGCTTGTTTAATTCCGGTAAAAATTGCAACGGAAGTTGAACCAGCAATTGTACTCAGAGGCGAGTAGAGGAGGTTAGTGAATATGAGTTTACTAGAATTGCGTAATGTATCGATGATTTACGGAAGTGTGAAAGCACTTCAAGGGATTGATTTGACAGTAGAAAAGGGTGAATGGCTGGCACTGATGGGGCCATCGGGATCTGGTAAAACAACCTTGATGAATATAATCGGTTGTATGGATAAAGCCTCCACGGGGTCCATTATGTTAGACAATGTAGATTTTACTGATGTTACCGCAGGGAACCTGACGATGCTTAGGCGAGATAAAATCGGACTGGTATTTCAGCAGTTCCATCTGATTCCTTATCTAACAGCCGTAGAAAATCTGATGGTAGCTCAATATTATCATAGTATGCCTGACGAACAAGAAGCCTTGCTGGCTTTAGAGAGGGTCGGACTTAAGGAGAGGGCTCGTCATTTGCCCAGCCAGCTTTCTGGCGGTGAGCAGCAGCGGGTGTGTATTGCCCGTGCTCTAATTAATTATCCTATGTTGATTTTAGCTGATGAGCCAACGGGCAATTTGGATGAAGCCAATGCTAAAATTGTGTTAGAGTTTTTTCAGCAGCTTCATCACGAAGGGCATACCATTATTATGGTTACCCATGATCCAAAAGTTGCCGAGCTGGCTGAACGGTGCATCGTCTTGGAGCATGGCCGTATAGCCAATCGGAAAGACCGTAGAATTGTCTGCAGGGAGGAAGAAGTTTCATGAAAAGATGGTTATCC
>CAMKSY010000346.1 GCA_946415545.1 uncultured Pelosinus sp.
ATTCTTGTTAATGCCTCTAACAAGATACTTCTTTGCGTGGCAATATTAATACGGGCAAAACCTTCACCCTGTATTCCGAAATTTCTGCCTGCATTTAATCCGACCTTCGCCGTGTGCACAAGAAACTTCTGCAATTCTTTATCATTTGTAAAATATGCACGAAAATCTAACCATACTAAATAAGTGCCTTCTGGTTTACTTACTTTCACTTCCGGCAACTTGGTTTGGATAAACTCAACCAATGCATCGGCATTTTTTTCTAGGTATACCAATAATGCATCCAACCAGGCTTCGCCGTCTCTGTAAGCAGCTTCAGTACCAATTCCGCCAAAAACATTATTACGGCTGATATGCAATTTGGTAATCCAATTTTGAATCAACCCACGTCTGCGTTTACATGGAACAATGATAAAAGAAAAATTGAGTCCAGCTACATTGAAAGTCTTGCTAGCAGCCATAAAGGTAACACTTTGTTTACATACGGGTGTGCCTAATGAGGCAAAAACAGTATGCTTATGACCTTGAAAGACTAAGTCATTATGTATCTCATCTGCCAATACATCAACCTCATACTTTTGGCAAAGCTCATATATCTTTTTCAGCTCCTCTCTGCTCCACACACGACCAACAGGATTATGGGGACTGCATAATAACAGTAATTTATTATTTGGATCCTATAGTTTCAGCTCTAAGTCCACAAAATCAATTTCATAACGGCCATTTTTTATAAGAAGAGGATTTTCAATTACCTTACGATCATTATCTTTAATCGAAGCAAAAAACGGCGGATACACAGGAGGTTGAATAATAATACCATCACCTGGTTCTGAAAGTGCAAAAATTGACAGACTAATTGATGGAACAACACCGGGAGCAAGAAGAATCCAATCCTCTTCAATTTCCCAGCCATGACGTTTCTTCGCCCACTCAATTACGGACTGATAAATAGATTTCTCCTGAGTATTGTACGCATAGATTGGATGATTAGCACGTTCTATGATCGCTGTAGACACTGCTTTGGGTGAAGAAAAATCCATATCAGCGATCCAAAGAGGCAGCACATCATGACTGCCAAATACATTATCTAAAGCATCCCATTTTCGGCTGCCAGTCCCTTGACGAGGTATTATTTCATCAAAATCAAATTGTATAATACAATTTGTCATGTTACCACATCCTCACTGAACATTATATTGTTCATTCATATTAGCTAAACAGCGATAATTCCTATCTGAATATTAAATAATCTAAAATCGATAAATTTCAAGATGATTCGATTTGTGCATCTCTTTTACTTGAATCATACTACTCCACCTCAAAAGTATTTCACATTTTCTTGAGCGGACAAAACAGAATTATTCTTTTGCTTGCAGTAATTTCCGATAGTATGAATGAGCTGTATATAAAGCTGCAACTGGGTTATGACCCGTGATCCGATCTTTGGTTACAAGAGTAGTAACTAATGCATCCGAGTATTTTATAAATAAAGAATCATGTCCTACGCACAAGCCAACCACGACATTTAAATCTGTCTTCTGGTAATTTAAAATGCGAGCCTGCAAGATGGGATTGCACATTGCTTCATGACCGCCAGGTCTTATTTTATGCTCTTCTAATATGCCAATTTCCGTTTTGTCGACAGAGCCTACTTTGCAAATGGCACTATAATAGTCAAAGCCTCTGGCGGTAAGAATATTGGTAAAAATTTTGGATTCCTCTATCAAACCAGCACAAGTTGCAATTCCAATTTTTTTAGCTCCAATGCGGTTAGCAAATTCAATAATTTCCTCTACCCTTGTTAACTTACCATAAAAAAGCCCCTCCACTTGAGCCGATGCTCTAGCAACCACTGCATCTTGTTCATCTCCCTGCAGGTAATTTTTGATTTCTTCAATATCATCTGCAATGGAATGCCCATCATTATCTTTAGTGGTTAAACAAAACCCTGGGAAATGTTGGTTCCTGGTTCTGCAATTGTAAATACTGCAATCTGTACAGCTTAAACTTTCAATATCTTTTTTTCTACTCATCTTTCTTCCTCCACTTTTACTTTTATCACAATAGAAAAGACCGAAGATGCAAAAAAGGGCATCTCCAGTCTTCAGTGTGTCTGATCAACCAAGATAATAATATATCTATAAAATTATCAACAACAATAACTTTCTTACTTTATTATACGCTTATAAATGTTGTTGTCAACCATACATAAAAGATTCATACCAAAAATATACCTTCATAAAAACTACTAACTCTTAAAAGACTTTGCTGATTTCAGATCCCATCACCATACAAGCCTTCTAGCTCATTAATACGTCTTTTTTCAGTCTTTTCAATTTGTCCTACTTGCCCATTGTTAACATAAATTGCTAATTGTCCATATTGTATACTTTGTAATTCAGATAAAATTTTTATTTGCATAGGATGCTTCTCCTTTACCTTTTCTTTTATCAAAACACTGCCCTCTCTGCTTCTAGCTGAGATCATAAATTTCTCAATTTTATCTACTTTAACAACAAATCCATCTTGTATCATTAAAATTAGGTGACCATATTGAACGTTTAATAAAAAATGTTCAATAATATCAAACACTTGAGACGGCAACGGTTTAATTGCCCCTTTTAAATTTGCCACATTATTTTTCGCATCGGAACAGGATTGCACTATAAAGACCTCCTTCTTAAATAAACATAGTCATAATTATCCTAGTTCTTCTAAGTTGAAATCAACTAATTTATCTTGTAATGAGCTCCAAGAACGATTTGCGAACACGAGGGGAACCCCTTGAGATTTGGCCAGCTGTTTGATATTTTTTGCCGTAGTATGATTAATATAATCAATAAAGATCACAATTAAAGTTGTTGATAGCGGAAACTTAAAACGTTTTCGATCAGAAACATTTCTACCTGAGACATGATCAATTGCATGAATTCCTAATGTTTGCAATTTTTTTTCGATACTTCCTAAATGATCTGCGCCAACTAGCATAATTGACATTTTCTCACCTCCTTAAAATCAAAAAGACTGGTTTCTTCGTTTTAACGAAAAAAGCCAGCCTCTGGTTATCCAGTCAGCCCAGTATATAAAAGGCTAAAAGAATCTCTATTGTAGAGACGCCTTTAGCCTTCAGTTATCCTGATCAGCAATTATTATGTTTGGATCAGCATAACACAAGTGTTAAACTACGTCAACATTTTTCAATCTATCCAATACTTCTTTATTATATCTGATATCTAAACAACGCTCAATGTAAGAGAAATGAACATATTATATTCGTATCTTTTAGCAAGCAGATAGGCTGTAACCGAATATAACTAAAGGCCAGATCTCAAACAAGAAACCCCTCTGTCTTTATATTTTGCAGATACATTTTTACACCCTTTTATCCTAATTAACCACATCTGGTACATCTTTTAATTTAATAAAGCTTTTCTTTTGCAAGGCATCAGCATTGACATTCTTATCAAGCATTCCAACTTCTTGCAATTGTTTTGCAGTAATACCAAAAGCATCATATGCTCCACTAACAGATGGAACGAAATTATACGTTTTTAATACGGTTGCATTAAATGCAGCATCACCCGCAACCCATTTCTTATCAACTTGAATTTTAGCAGTTTCATCTGGATTCTTCTGTATCCACGCACTTGCCTTTTGCATAGCACGGGTATATTTTGCAGCAACCTCAGGATGTTCGCTTGCGATACTGTCACGAACATAAGCAGAGCAGCAATATTGATCTTTATATGGCGCATCAACTGCAGAATCAACGATACTTTTTAAATTATATTCTTTTTGCGTAATAGAAGCTGTCGGGTCGTTCATTGCAAGTGCATCAACTGCACCATTTTTTAAAGCAAGAGGTAAATCGGTCGCACTGAATACAATGAATTCCACTTCCATGTTCTTCTCACTCACGCCAACACCTGCATCTGCAAGAGCGCGTTTTGCAAATATGATCGGGCTGCTGTTCATGCTAGGAACTCCGATTCGTTTTCCTCTTAAATCTGCAAGGGAATTAATTCCGGAATTTTTAGGAGCAAGCACCTTATCGCATCCAGTATGCA
>CAMKSY010000347.1 GCA_946415545.1 uncultured Pelosinus sp.
TTCTTAAAAATTCAAATATGGGCAAAAATTCAAACATAGCCAAACATTTGAATAGAGAAAACATTCAGAAATAAACAAATATTCTAAAAATAACTATAAATTAATAGCAAAGACAAATGTAATCTGGTTTTAAAGTGGCTAATTTAATGGTAAAGGCTGTCAAATACGATGAATATTGAGAGAAAAGAGAGTTTTAATGGAATCAGATGCTTCTTTATGATATAGTTTAAAAAATAAGTGTGTATGACACATCAAATGTAGTAAGGAACTTTTTAGGAGGTTAGAGTGGATCTATTTCTTATCGTAGTAAGTTTAATTTTATTAATGTATTTTGCGTATCGAGGTTATTCCATTATCCTCATCGCACCACTGTTCGCTATACTCGCATCAATTGGGGAATTTCGATCTATGCCTGTTTACAGCGAAATTTTTATGACTAAGGCAGCCGAATATTTTAAGACTTATTTTCCTATATTTCTGTTGGGAGCGGTTTTTGCTAAAATCATGGAAGAAGGCGAGCTGGCAAGTTCAATTGCGGCCTTTATTTCTCGTTCTTTAGGAAAAGAAAGAGCAATTTTAGCTGTTCTACTAGGGTGTGGGGTTTTAACCTATGGCGGCCTAAGTGTTTTTGTCGTCGTCTTTGTCATGTACCCTTTTGCAGCTTTATTATTTCGGGAAGCTGACATTCCAAAGCGTCTTATTCCGGCAACGTTATGGATGGGGATCTTTACCTATGCCATGGCTTCGATACCAGGAACACCTCAAATTCAGAATATCATTCCCACGACCTTCTTTGGCACTTCAACTTGGGCAATGCCAGTGATTGGTATAGTAAGTGCAGTAATCTATTTTGCCATAGCCTGGTTCTGGATAACGTATCGTTTTAGGAACTTAGCAAGTAAAGGAGAAGGTTATGGCAATCATGCTAAAAATGAGTTAGATCCCCTGGGGGAAAAGGAAATGCCTCATTGGGCACTTTCTATCATACCATTAGCAGCAGTTGTTTTAGTAAATTTGTATATGAGTAACCCCTTTGGCTGGAGCTGGGCTTATTCCTGGGAGCCTGACATGTTAGAGCCTTTTAAAAACTTACAATTATCTTTACTCAGTTCCAGTGTGCAGAAAATATATGCGATCTGGTCCTTGGATATTGCTTTATTTGTGGGTATTGTATTAGCATTAGCCATTGGGTGGAAACCCATTAGTCAAAAAGGCAGAATGGTGCATGTTTTTAATGCTGGAGCATTGTCCTCTTTATCAGCGATATTAAATACTGCATCAGGTTATGCTTTTGGGAGTGTAATTGCAAAATTAAGTGGTTTTTTAATTGTTAAGCATGCATTAACCGATTTGCATATTGGATCAGGTCCCCTGCTTTCTCAGGCAATTACGACTTATATTATGACAGCTTTGACGGGTTCTGCCTCTGGCGGTATGACAATCGCATTAGGGATGTTAGGGAATGAGTGGCTTGTTTGGGCGCAATCCATCGGCATGTCTCCAGATCTTCTTCACCGGATGATTTGCCTTGCTTCTGCAGGGATTGATAGTGTTCCTCATAATGGTGCATTAGTTACTGTTATTAGTGTTTGTGGTCTAACCCACAGGTCATCCTATTATGATATATTTATTTTAACCTTAATGAAGATGCTTGTACCATTTATCTTTATTGCCTTTTACAGTTTGTTTTGAAGGGGATAACGACGGGAGCTTAAAAAGGGGGAAGGCAATCAATAAACAAAAGAAAAATATTTTTAGGTAATTTAGGGGGCTTTAAACATTGGGTTGGCGTAGAAATCTTTGGGTGTTATCCATCGCAGTAATGTTATCAGGTTCAAGTTATACTATGGTCACTCCATTTTTGCCATTATATCTTTTAGATATAGGTGTAAGTCAGAGTGATATAAATGTGTGGTCAGGTGCTATTTTCTCTATCTCTTTTTTGGTTTCGGCCGTTATGGCGCCTTACTGGGGACGGCATGCGGATAAAAGCGGCAAACGACGTATGATTATGCGAGCTGGATTTAGCTTGGCAGTCGTATATTTCTTGGGTGCATTTGTTAGAAATCCTGTAGATCTATTCGTAGTTCGAATTCTGCAGGGATTTGCCAATGGCTTCGTGCCAGCATCTATGGCAATAATAGCTTCCTCTGTACCAAAAGAGAAAATGGGCTTTAGTTTAGGTGTTATGCAGACAACACTTTTAATGGGCGGAATATTAGGTCCGCTAATGGGCGGCAGCCTCTCACATTTTTTCGGTATGCGTTTATCTTTTGTGATTGCTGCAGGGATTATATTTGTTGGAACTGTTGGCGTAGGTATATTGGTAAAAGAACCGGTCAATACGGAACGCCCTAGTGAAGGCAGTTTGCTTGATGATTTGAAGATTGCATTTCATAACCGAAAGTTGGTGGAAATGCTGCTGCTGCTTTTTGGTGCTCAAATGATTAGTATGACATTGCAGCCTTTGATTACGTTATATGTTGCCGAACTCCAGGGAAATATGGAGGGGGTTGCGTTAACGGCAGGGATTATATATAGTATGGCTGGTATTGCTGGTGCGATATCGGCACCGATGTGGGGCAAGCTGGGGCAGAAAAAAGGTTTTATTCAAATTTTAGTGATTGCTTTTATCGGTGCAGGGATTTTTAATATGGGACAATTTTTTATCGGCAATATTTATCAGTTTAGTGTTCTTCAATTCTTTTTTGGTCTTTTTATTGTTGGTGTATATCCAGCTATCAATACAATTGCTGTAAATTCGACAGATAAAGCCTTTCAAGGACGGATTTTTGGTCTTACGACTACGGCAAATCATCTAGGCTCGATGGTCGGTCCCCTTGTTGGCGGTATGATCAGCTCTTGGCTGGGAATTGGACCTGTATTTCTTTTTACCGGAAGCGTATTGATCATGATTGGATTGCTTGTCTTCTTTAAAATTCCAAGATCCACTGAGGTAACTAGCAAGGAAATGAAATAGATTTCCAGAAACGTGAAGACGCGAAGATTGACTAGGAGGGCATGTGATGTCCTCTTAGTCAATCTTCGCGTTTTAGATGTTCTCAAGCTATTTCTTCTTAAGCCAAATCTTTATTATAGAGACCGCCGCGTAATTTGTAGACAATGGGTTCAAAGGCAACGCCTCGATCGAAAGCATCTTCAATATCATTGCTGACGATCATGGCATCGCGCACAAAGTGAGCTGCACTTTCTACACTCTCTTTTAAAGTGTAGCCATTTACAACGCCTGCTGTAAGTACACTAGTGAAAAGGTCGCCTGTACCATGCATATGGTAAGGCAGCAGATCGACGGCTGTTTCAAAGTAGGAATGATCTTCGCTCATGGCACAGTTATATAAAGAATTTCCTCTAACCACACCAGTTAATACGATGTTCTTTGCGCCCATTTCGATGATTTGAGCACAGAGCTTGCGAGAGGTGTCGCTATCTACTTCTCCGTCGATATAATCGCTGCCTGTAAGAATATAAGCTTCTGTAAGGTTTGGTGTAACAATATCCGCAATACTGGCAAGCTCTCGCATGGTACTGCACATTTCGGGTGTATACGTTTTAATAATTATGCCGTTATCGCCCATGACAGGATCAACTATTTTTAAGGAGCATTTAAAATCCAGCATGAAATTTTTGACAATTTGAATTTGCTCTGCTGAGCCCAAGAAACCGCTATAAGCGCAATCAGTTTTAAAACCAATCTTTTTCCAATGATCGATAAACTCATTCATTTGCGGAGTAAAATCAAAGAATTTAAATCCTGGAAAAAGAGTATTGGTCGATAACAGGGCCGTAGGCAGAGGGCAAACCTCAATGCCAGCTGCTGAAATCACTGGGAGTGCTACCGTAAGTGAACACTTACCATAGCCGGACATATCGTGAATTGCCACGACTCTTGCAAGTTTTTGTTTCATAGTCATATCCTCCAGTATTTGTTTTATTGTGCTAAGAATAGTAAGTAACATATGAACTTAATAGATTAAGGGTTTTCAAAAGCATAATTGTATTATAAAATGAATTTGAACCTTTTGAAATATACAGAAAT
>CAMKSY010000348.1 GCA_946415545.1 uncultured Pelosinus sp.
CCGCTAAAAGCTACCATTCAGATGGCAGATGAGCTAAGGTGCCCAGTTGTCGTCCATACAACAAATCCGCCTGGAGAAGTGGATGAATTAGTAGCATTGCTGCGTTCAGGAGATGTATTCACTCATGTGTATCAAGGAAAGGGAAGCAATATTATTAATGAGCGAGGAAAAGTGCGTCATGCAATTCGAGAGGCAAGAAATAGGGGAGTATTGTTTGACACTGCTGATGGAAGAGGGCACTATGCATTTTCCATTGCAAAGTCTGCGATTGCGGATGGGTTTGAGCCAGATATTTTGAGTACAGATATTGTTAAAAGCAGCTTATTCGAACGAACGGTTTTTGGTTTGCCTTTAATCATGTCAAAATACTTCAATCTTGGTATCTCTTTGCAAAATGTAGTTAAAGCTTGTACTTCAACACCAGCCCGTCTAATTGGAATGGAAGGGAAAATAGGTACTTTGGCTCCAGGTGCCTATGCAGATATTGCAGTTTTTAAGTTAAAGGAAATGCCAATACAGCTTCAAGATGTTTTTGGTGAAAAATTGATCTGTAATAAAGTATTCATACCGCAAATGACGGTGCTAAATGGAAGAGTGGCATACCGTAGTTTAGAGTTTTGAAACTGCCAAAGCATATAAAAAGGGGGTATGGTCGTGGATTCAAAGTCATACCGAATAAAACTAATCTTGGTTTTATTTTCGTCCATGTTTGTAATGGGGCTTGATCGAAGCAGCCTTGGAATTGCCGCTCCAGTAATTATGAAAGAACTTAATATTGATACTGCCACAATGGGGGTTGCACTATCTGCGTTTTTTTGGACGTATACATTATTTAGTCTGCCCGCAGGTAATCTTGCTGATAAATATGGGGCGAAAACCGTATTTGGCTGGGCTGCAGTTATCTGGTCACTTGCTTCTGCTTCAACGGGGCTTGCGAGTGGTTTAGTTGGAATTATTGCCGCGCGATTAGGCGTTGGGGCAGGTGAAGCAGCGGTATTTCCAGTGACTGCCAAGATCGCTGGTGACAATTTTCCTTCAAAGGAAAGGGCAACCGCAATTGGATGGTACTTATCAGGAGCACGGTTAGGTTATGCTGCCACTCCAATTGTGATGGGTTTTTTAATTGCTCAGTATAGCTGGAGAATGGCATTTATTATCACTGGACTAGGGAGTTTGCTATGGTGTGTTCTTTGGTATTACTGGTACAAAGATCCTGCTAAACAATCAGAGTCAGGAATACATACGGCTAAACCTAAAACTGTCATCCCATGGATACAGCTTCTAACGAATAGGTGTACCTTAGGCATCTTCTTAACAAAGTTCTGTGGGGACTATCTATATTACATGTTTTTGACCTGGGTACCTTCGTACCTAGTTATGGAGAGAGGATTTTCAATTCTTAAGATGGGAATTTTTGCATCCTTGCCTTTTTTAACGGCATTTATTATTCAACCTGTTGCTGGTTATATATCAGATTGGCTTGTCAAAAAGGGAGCTAGTCTTACAGTCGCAAGAAAAGGTGTTCTTGTTACCTCTCAATTATGTGCCTCTTCCATTATGGCTGTTGGATTTGTAGATGATCCTATGGTAGCAGTCGCTATATTGACCCTTAACATTGCCGCAACATCAACTATAGGAGGCATGATGTTTACTTTAGTTACGGAAGTTTCACCTCCAGGTATGACTGGTACTGTAACTGGCAGCATGAACACTGTTGGTGCAATGGCGGGAATTCTTGCGCCAACAATTACAGGCTTTATTGTTAAGTTGACGGGGACTTTTCAGATGGCACTGGCTCTTAGCGGCGGATTACTATTATTAGCAGCCTGCACAGTGTTGTTTGTTATACCGACTATTAGGCCTATGGAGTTAGGAGCGAATAAAAATCCTTAGTCGTTAATCTTAGGACAGAGGTAAATGAAATAGTAATAAACGTAATGCAGTAGAAATATTCGGCTCAACCCTAAAATGTGTGCTTGACGAAATCATCTGCTTATATCTGCAATGGCTTTGATGCTATATAATTATTGCCTTCTTTCTCAGAAAATTATAATTATTATCAAGCACACATTTTGGTGTTGAGCCTATTATTTAAGGAGGAATTTATATGAAACTGGGATTTATCGGATTTGGAGAAGTTGGATTTGAAATGTCAACGGGATTTAAAGCATCAGGGTTAGAAGAGATTCTTGTCTATGATGTGATGCAGGGGCATGACGTATATGGACCGCTAGTCAAGGAACGAGTTGAGAAGTCCAAAGTGACACTCGTATCTTCCTCACGGGAAGTATTAGAGAAGGTAGATGTTGTTTTTGTAGCTGTTCCTGGTGGCAAAGCTTTACAAACAGCAAAAGAGTTGGTTCCATTTTTAAAAAACTCACTATTATATGTTGATGTATCGGCCTCTTCGCCAGAAGTGAAACGTGGCATTTGGGAGTTAATTAAAGGAACAGGTGCATCATTTGTTGATGCTGCAATGCTTGGGTCATTACCACTATATAAGAATAAAGTTCCTACGTTAGCCAGTGGTAATGGCAGTGATCGATTATTAGAATTAATGACTCCTTATGGAATGGATCTTGAAAAAGTCAGTGATACTCCTGGCGAGGCTACAGGAATAAAATTTGTACGCAGTATTTTTATGAAAGGCCTACCAGCATTAATGATAGAGGTTCTAGAGGCAGCATCTATTATGAAGGTTGACCATTTGGTACTGAAGTCATTAGCGGCTACCATGAATGCATGTTCCTTTGAACAAACGCTAAATCGCCTGGTAACGGGAAGTGCTATACATGCAGAGCGACGTGCTCATGAGATGAAGGACGTTATTGCAATGCTAGAAAGCATCAACGTTGAACCGACAATGTCTAAGGCAACCTTTGAAAGATTAACTTGGCTAGCATCAAAAAAGCTGAAACAAAAATTTGGTGGTAATACGCCGAAAGAGTGGCAAGAGGTTGTTAAGGCCTGGGAATAAGTTAAAAATAATATACGTGTAGGAGCGTGAAATATGTCTACAAATGCGAATGTGGTTAAAAGTGAGCCTCAAAAAGCTGGCCTTGACTATTGGCGAAAGCGTGTAGGTATTCCGTTAACGATCATTATTTTTACGGCAGTATTAATGATGCCCACACCGGTTGGTTTGACACTTGCGGGCAAAAAAGCACTGGCATTGCTTGCGGCTCTCGTTACCCTGTATTTAACCGAGCCTGTTGAACTGACGGTAGTCAGCCTAATGATTATACCCACTGCTGTTTTTTTAGGCTTGGGCAGCACGAAAGCTGTATTAGAGAATTTTGCTACTTCTTCCATATTTCTATTAGTTGGAGCTACTATGATGGCCGCTGCTATGGAAAAAACACGCTTGGCTGAACGTTTTACGTATTGGCTGCTGTCAACTATTGGCTGTACAGCGCAGAGAATCACGTTAGGGGTTACCATTGCCAATATTGCACTGGCCTTTATGGTTCCTTCCACCACTGCCAGAACAGCTATTTTATTGCCAGTATGTCTTGGGATCATCCATATTTTTGAAAAATCCGGAGACTATGGGAAAAATGGGCGGCTAAATTTTGCGATTAGTTTACTATTGACGTTAGCCTTTACCAATTCTACTATTTCTGCTGGAATTCTTACGGCTACAGTCCCTAACCCTATTACTGTTGATTTTATTGCCAAAGGCGGTATGGTAATCAGTTATATGGATTGGATGATGTACGGATTTCCGCCAGCATTGCTCACTACCTTTTTTACTTGGTGGTATCTGCGCAAAGTGTTCAAGCCGGAAAGTGAGGAAATTCCCGGAGGAAAAGAATTAATTCTACAGAGGCTCAAAGAGATGGGGACTATTACAGGGCCAGAATGGCGAACTTTGTTTGTATTTTTACTGGTAGTTGCTCTTTGGGCGACAGGTGGAATAACTAAGATAGATACTACTGTTGCCTGCTATATTGGTGTAAGTTTGCTGTTTCTTCCTAAATTTGGGGTAATCAAATGGAAGGATACGAATCGGGACTCAGCTTACCACATTTTAATGAAGAGTCGTCGCCCG
>CAMKSY010000349.1 GCA_946415545.1 uncultured Pelosinus sp.
GTATGAGTCACGTTGGTGCTGAAGGCCGCGGTGAGAGCGTATGGCTTGGTTGGTTTCTCTGTGATGTACTGAACCGTTTTGCCGGTTTATGCCGTCAGCGGGGGGCTGTTGAGAGGGCAGAACGTTATCTTGATGTATGCAGACAATTAACAGACTCTCTTGATAAGCATGCCTGGGATGGGCAGTGGTACCGGCGGGCCTTCACCGATAGTGGACAATGGTTGGGTTCTATCTTTAACGAGGAGTGCCGTATTGACGCCATCGCTCAGTCATGGTCAGTCATATCAGGGGCGGCGCCACAAGAAAAGGCACTGCAGGCCATGCAGTCATTTGACCGTGAGTTGGTGGATCGGGATCTTTCGGTTGCGCGTCTTCTAACACCGGCCTTTGACCGTACGGATCCCAGTCCCGGCTATATTCAAGGCTATCCTCCCGGCATCCGGGAGAACGGAGCCCAGTATACCCATGGCGTTATCTGGAGTATTATCGCCTGGTGTGGACTTGGTAATGGAGATAAGGCTATGGAATTGTTTCAACTGCTGAATCCTCTCAATCACACCCGCACGCCTAATGAAGTACGGCAATATGCGGGGGAACCCTATGCAATTGCGGCAGATGTTTATACAGCGGAGCCCCACCGGGGGCGAGCAGGCTGGACGTGGTACACCGGTGCGGCCGGATGGATGTATCAGGCAGGAGTCGAATCGATTCTCGGTCTTCGCCGACGTGGTGAGCGGCTGTATATTTGCCCGTGCATTCCTTGCGAGTGGCCAGGATTTTCTGTCAGCTACCGCTTTGGTAACAGTATCTACCATATTATCGTTGAAAATCCGTCCCATAAGTCCGTTGGAGCGGCCGCTTTACAGATTGATGGACAGGAAGCTGCATTTACAGAACGAGATATTAAAGAGGGACCTTACGTGATCATGAAAGATGATGGGCAGCCTCATCACGTTGTTCTGACAATGTAGAATATTTTCAAGCGAAAATCTTTATATACAAATCACATGTAATAGGCTCCCCTTAAGGTAAACAGTAAAAGCAAAAAGCTGTTTTTCAAGAGGAGAGTCTTTTCTTTCCGAAGCTAAGGGACGGTTCTTTTGCTTCGGATATTTTTAAGGCATAATTAATTTTGAGAAGCAAGAGAACCGTCCCTTAGCTTCTGCAGGAGTTTGTAAAAAGGTAAAGATAGTAAACATTTTATACGATAGTAATAAATAGGAGGTGTTAAATCATTTACTAGACGTACTTTCTCGCTGCAAAGTTCGTTTAGTCTGGCGCAGAGGGGTAAGAGTGATGTGAAAAATATTCAGGGTAAAGTACAATACGTTAAGCAGCAAGAAGGCGACTATGAATGCAGTATTTATAGAAAAAACTTTAAGAATCTGCCTTTAAATGAGCTAACTTTTATATTAGTATGTGCTTCACTTGGGATTTCTTCGTTCATTGACGAAATAGGTTAATAGGTGTAGAATAAACAATACTAAATAGAATATTTTGGCAAACCAATCGAAAGGTTGGGACGCAAAGCTATGGGTCTAAAGACAGGGTGTCTATGATTGCCAGGTTGCTATTGAATCATAAATTAAGTGAATCGTGATGAGTTAATTAGCACCTGCCTTGGGCAGGTGCTAATTTTTGTGGCGGGATAAATAGGTTTCATTTAGTAAGTTGGCAATTTTGATGATAAGTAAAAATGAATGGGAGAGAATTATTTATGAATTTGCTTACATTGATAAAGAAGAGTATTCAGGTAAAGGTTACGGCTGTTCTAGTAATTGGACTATTAATAACATTAAGCATCCTAGGAGTATGTAATTTTTATAATGCAAAAAGTATATTGGTTTCAGGTGTTGAAGAGGATCTTGTTCATCGAGCCAATGCCTATGCTGAAGACATTGGGACATGGAAAGATACTCGTGAAATTGAGGTTTCCATATTAGCAACGAATCAAAGTGTTGTTAACGGAGATACCCAGGGTGCACTTGCTTATTTAAAAGAAGAGACCAAACGAAATCCAATTTATTCACGGTTTTGGCTTGTAGATGCAAAAGGTCAATCCATTCATACATCAGGTGATAGAACGAATATCGCCGATCGTGAATATTTTAAGCAGGTCATGTCCACGGGCAAAGTGACAACTACCGATCCAATTATCTCTAAGGCTGATGGCAAATTGGTAGTATCTGTGGTTGCGCCAATCAAAAAGAATAATCAGATTATAGGAGCTCTTGGCGGTACAGTGCCGATTGATGCTCTCATTTCACGTGTGAACGAAATTAAGGTTGCACAAAGTGGTTATGCCTATGTAATTCAGGGGGATGGTTTAACCATCATTCATCCTGATAAAGAGCAAATCATGAAAACCAATACATTAAAAGATCCTAATGCTAAAGATCAGCTTAAAAATATAATAAATAAAATGGTAAATGGGGAAACCGGAACTGGTAATTACGCAAATGAGGGTATTACAAAGTACATTGCTTTCGCTCCTATTCCCGGAACAAATTGGAGTTTAGGGATCAATGTACCGGAAGAAGAAATTCTTGTTAAATTGGCTCCCTTTCTAAGATCTTCCTTTATTACAATCAGTTTGATTCTTATTGCTGCTTGTGGTTTTGGCATTCTGGTTTCAAGAAATATAACAAAGCCGATTATAAGAATGAATAAAGCAATTGAAAAAATGGCAGAAGGTGACTTAACCTTACAGGTTGCTGCTGAAGGTATGACGGCAGCACAGAGTGCTGAAGGCAAAGACGAATTAGATGCAATGGAGATCCATTTTGGTACGATGGTAGAAAAAATACGCAGTTTGGTTCAGCAAATTGCTACCTCAGCAGAATTGGTAGCAGCATCATCCGAGGAACTTACAGCAAGCGCAGAACAATCCTCTGTAGCTGCCAATCAAATAGCTGAAACAATAACGGAAGTAGCCTCAGGCAGTACAATGCAAATAAAAGCAGTAGATGTTGCAGAGGAGGCTGTTGAGAAGATGTCTGCCAGCATACAGCAAGTAGCTGCTCACTCTGAAAATGTAGCAACTACTGCTGAGAAGACTGCGCTTGCTGCTCATGATGGTGGTAAGGCAATTGAAGATACTACAAAACAGATGGAGAATATTGAAAAAACAGTAATGAATTCAGCTCAGGTAGTTGAGAAACTTGGTAATCGTTCTAAAGAGATTGGTCAAATTGTCGATACCATTGCCGGAATTGCTGGCCAAACAAATCTCCTTGCATTGAATGCTGCAATCGAAGCAGCACGTGCTGGTGAACAGGGCAGAGGATTCGCTGTGGTAGCCGAAGAAGTTCGCAAACTAGCAGAACAATCTCAGGATGCAGCAAAACATATTGCAGTACTAATCGGTGAGATTCAAGGTGATACTGAAAAAGCAGTTGACGTAATGGCCGAGGGGACCAATGAAGTCAAGCGAGGTTCAGAAGTAGTTCATATTGCAGGTAAGGCCTTTGGAGAGATCTTGAAACTAATTGAGCAGGTTTCCAATCAAATTCGGGATATTTCTGCAGCAATTCAGCAGGTAGCAGGCGGAAGTGAGCAAATTGTTTCCTCAATTAAAGAAATTGACAGAATTAATGGTGAGACAACAGGATATACCCAAACTGTTTCTGCCTCAGCCCAAGAGCAGTCTGCATCAATGGAAGAGATTGCTGCTTCTAGCGAAGCGTTAGCGAAAATGTCTGAGGAACTTCGTTCTATTATTGCTCAATTTAAAGTATAATAGTAAATGATAGCCTCAGATTTGATATGAAATAGAATATAGAAAAATTAGCGTTAGATTTGTTATGAAAAAATTCATCTATTGCCTGTATAGGACTTACGAATCGTAATGTCTGCGGAGATTGTAGATTTTTGTCTAAACATATGATATAATTATGTTAATAGCAAGGGCGCTGTTTTCTTTTATATAAGAAAAAACAGCGTCTTTTTAATTTATTCAGCAAAGATGGGAAAGGGGGAAAGTCGTATTTGAAATAAGAAGTTAGATGAATATGTTTATAAATTTTTTAGAGGGAGAGATTTTT
>CAMKSY010000350.1 GCA_946415545.1 uncultured Pelosinus sp.
TAAGCCTGCAGCCCAGGCCGGATTATCCCTAGGTGATACAATCATCGCAGTGAATAATCAAGAAATTACAACTTGGAGAGAATTTGTAAATATTGTACAAATAAATGCTGGTAATAAACTATCATTAAGATATCAACATGATGGCGAAGTTAAAACAACGGTAGTAACTCCCGAATTTGATGAGAAAGCCAATCGAGGTATTATTGGGGTGATGCCGCAAATTGAAAAATATCATCCCGGTTTTATTGAAGCATTTGGTTTAGCTGCTAAGCAAACATATGCAGTTGCGAGCAGCATGGTGGTTGGCATTGCCCAAATGATTACAGGAAAGGTTGCTGCTGAAGTAGCTGGACCAATTGGTGTGGCCCAAATGGCGGGTGAAGTAGCGCAATTAGGCTTGATTCCACTACTCCAGTTTGCTGCATTTTTGAGCATTAACTTAGGACTGATTAATTTGTTGCCAGTACCTATGCTTGATGGCGGTCATCTTGTAACCTTAGTTGTAGAGGGATTAAGAGGGAAGCCTTTAGAGAAAAAGCATATGCAATTTATACAAATGATTGGTTTTGCCCTATTGATGCTTTTATTTTTAGTAGCTACCTTTAAAGATATTTCCAGATTAAAGATCTTCTAGGGATGAAATAACTTTCTAGAAAAATAAGATCAAGGGATGAATGTAAGTAAATTAATTGCTGTCTAGATCGTAGACTTTGAGGTGAAGAATGACGGAATTTATGCAACGAAGAATGACCGATCCTGTGTATGTTGGTAAGGTAATGGTTGGCGGCAGGGCCCCTATCTCTGTTCAATCCATGACAAATACCAAAACCGATGATGTAGCAGGTACAGTAGCTCAAATTATGCAGCTGGGTTCGGCAGGGTGTGATATTGTACGTTTAGCAGTACCAGATATGTCAGCAGCAACAGCGATAAAAGAAATTAAATCAAAAGTACAGATACCTCTAATTGCAGATATACATTTCGATTATCGTTTAGCAATTGCTGCAATGGAGAATGGTATTGATGCTCTGCGGATTAATCCTGGCAATATTGCTGATGCGAATCATGTTGCAATCATTGTTAAAGAAGCAAAAAGACGGGGCATTCCAATTCGTATTGGGGTAAATGCTGGCTCTTTAGAAAAAAGCATTTTAGAAAAATATGGCGGACATCCTACGCCTGCTGGCATGGTAGAAAGTGCGATGCAGCATATTGCTATCTTAGAGAAATTAGACTTTCACAATATTAAAGTATCGCTAAAAGCCAATGATGTTCCCATGACTATTAATGCCTATCGATTAATGTCTGAAACCGTTAATTACCCTTTGCATTTAGGGGTTACAGAAGCTGGAACCATAAAATCAGGAATGATTAAATCAGCAGTAGGTATTGGCGCCTTATTGGCACAAGGTATTGGCGATACGATTCGCGTATCCCTAACAGGTGACCCAGTGGAGGAAATAAAAGCTGCAAATGAAATATTAAAGTCTCTAGGATTAAGGGAATATGGACCAACTTTAATTTCATGCCCTACTTGTGGACGGTGTAATATCAATTTAGCAGAAATTGCAGAACAAGTTGAGCAAAAACTTAGTCAAGTACGTAAGCCATTTAAAGTCGCTGTAATGGGATGTGTTGTGAATGGTCCTGGTGAGGCAAAGGAAGCAGATGTTGGAATTGCGGGCGGCAAGGGGCAAGGGTTGGTTTTTCGAAAAGGTGAAATTGTAAAAAGGGTTTCCGAAGAGCAGTTAGTAGCAGCGCTATTTACAGAAATTGACAAACTTATTGAGGGAGATGATTAAACTATGCTTGCATCACAATTATATGCTCCTACATTACGAGAAACTCCAGCGGAGGCTGAAGTAGTAAGCCATCAGCTAATGCTTCGGTCCGGTATGATTCGTAAGGCTGCTGGTGGTGTCTATACATATATGCCATTGGCTTTAAAAGTACTTAGAAAAATTGAAACTATTGTGCGCCAAGAAATGGACGCTAAAGGTGGTCAGGAATTATTAATGCCAATTATCCAGCCCGCAGAAATGTGGCAGGAAACTGGTCGCTGGGACGTATATGGTGATGAAATGTTTAGATTGAGAGACCGGCATAACCGAAATTTCTGTCTTGGACCTACTCATGAAGAAATGATTACTACATTGGTACGCTCAGATGTACGCTCATATCGGCAATTACCTTTGAAGCTTTATCAGATTCAAAATAAATATCGTGATGAACGACGTCCTCGTTTTGGATTGATGCGTGGTCGCGAATTTATTATGAAAGATTTATATTCCTTTGATAAAGATGAAGACGGCCTTGCTAGAAGCTATGATCAAATGTATGAAGCCTATACTGCTATTTTTAAACGTTGCGGGTTAACCTTTAGGGCTGTGGAAGCTGATGGTGGGGCAATTGGCGGCAGCAGCACTCATGAGTTCATGGTTATTGCTGATTCAGGTGAAGCTGCGATTGTATATTGTCCATCATGTGAATATGCAGCAAATGTGGAAAAAGCGGAATTAAAAGTGATTTCAATGCCTCAAGAAGAATTAAAAGCTTTAAATAGCGTTGATACACCAGGGACAAAATCGATAGAAGCAGTAACAACTCTATTAGGAATTACTCCTGATAAAACAATTAAGACCCTTGTGTATAATACTGATAAGGGCGTTGTAGTAGCTCTAATTCGTGGTGATCACGAAGTCAATGAAATTAAATTGCAGAATCTAGTGGATTGTTTAACAATTGAATTAGCAGATGAAAAGACAATTGTCGAAACCTTAGGTAGTACTCCAGGGTTTATTGGTCCGGTTGGTATAGATATTCCAATACTTATTGCTGATTCTACTGTTATGAACCAATATAATGCTGTTTGTGGGGCAAATGCTCCTGACAAACATTACTGCAATGTAAATGCTAAGCGTGATTTCACTCCTACAATCATTGCTGATATCCGTTTAATTAAAGAAAATGATCCTTGTCCTCATTGTAGCTTACCAGTGAAGACTGCCAGAGGGATTGAAGTCGGTCAAGTATTTAAACTTCATACTAAATATAGTGAAGCGTTGAAAGCTACCTACCTAGATGTGAATGGCAGAGAACAGCCTATGGTTATGGGCTGCTACGGCATCGGCGTGAGCCGCACTATGGCTGCAACAATTGAGCAAAATAACGATGAATATGGGATTATCTGGCCAGCAGCGATTGCGCCGTATCATGTTGTCATTGTGCCGATTAGTTCTAAAGATGAGCAACAGATGTCCTTAGCAGATTCAATCTATAAAACGTTAGATGCGTCAGGAGTTGAGGCTGTTTTTGATGATCGTAATGAACGGCCTGGAGTGAAATTTAAAGATGCTGATCTGATTGGATATCCTTTAAAAATTACTGTTGGGCCTAAGGCAATTAATGAAAAAGTTCTCGAAGTGAAGGTAAGACGTACAGGAGAAGTATTGTATCTGGATGTAGATAACTACTTAGAAGAAATAAAGTCTTTATTGGCAAAATTGTAAGCAAGATTATATTCCTGCCGTGTTGACCGAAAAGAATATAAAAAAGAAGCCACAAAGGTGCTGTCTTTTACATGTTACTCATATGAGCATCAGGTAAGACTGCACCTTTATGGTTTCTTTATTAGAGAATTAGTGGCTTAAGCTTGCCACTGTTTCCAAACTTCGGGACAGTATCCAATTGTTGCGGCTTTCGTAGTATTTCTTACGATAGGTGTTTTAAGTAATAGAGGGTTGTTTAATAAAATATCCTCTGTATTATGTACGATATATCTTAAATTACTTGCCTCATATTCTTTACTTTCGGTATTAATTAAATCCTTTAAAGTAATAAATCTTTTTATACTACTTAATTCTCCCTTGCTTAAGGCCTTTAAGGTTAAGTCAATGAATTGAAAAGGGATTTTTCGTTCTTTGAAATATCGTTCAGCTTTACGAGTATTTTGGCATTTTTTTGTACCGAAGATTTGAATGTTCATAAATAGACCTCTCTTTTATGGTTAGTATCTATTAATAAAATATCCTATTATAC
>CAMKSY010000351.1 GCA_946415545.1 uncultured Pelosinus sp.
TAAAAATAGTGCAAGATTTAAATCTGGATCTGGAAGTCGGATTTTTGCGCAGTTCTGAAAGAAGCACTTTTGGCATAGCTGAAGAAAAGCTTTTCGCTTTCTTAAGAAAAGTCTTATGCGCCTAAAAAACTAAGAACATAATCCTTTTGAAACACGGAACACAAAGAGGTAAAAAAACACGTCTCCTGTGTTTTTTTACCTCTTTGTGTTCTGTATCTCTTACTATCTACCTTTGAAATGTAGCATTCCATCTGTCAGAAGCTTATTTCCTCGGACTGATAAAGTTCAATTGTCGTTTTCTCAGCCAACAGATTCGCTGATTTTTGCCGCCATTCATTAAGGTGAGGTGTTTTAAGATGTTCTGCAAGAGCCTCCTTATCTCCCCATCTTTCAACAAAAGCGCAGCAATTGTCGTCATATGGATCATCCAGCAGCTCATAACTTATACATTTCTCTTCTTTCCGGGTGGCTGCAATTACGTCTTTTGCCAGAGCAAATAGTTCAGTCTTTTTTCCGGGTTTCAGCCTTTGTCTTGCAATTACAATTACCATGATCTCTCTCCTCATTTTAAATTAATCTATACCATCTTTCTCTATGTACTCTTTTCCATTCGTCGTAATATTCCTGCAACACCCTTTATCCACCAGAAGATTTCTATTTCATATCCAATACACTGTGCTCACTCCGCTCCTCTTTTTAACAGGGCAGGATTGTTTATTTTAACTGACGTCCGATAAAATTCGATGATACCTTCGTCCCGCATACGACCTAGCTCACGGGAAAGTGCCGTGCGGGAAACACTGAGATAATCAGCTAATTCATTGCGTTTTAACGGCAGAACAAAGGTATTCTTCTGGTTAATCTTATATTGCTCAAGAAGATAAATACTTATTTTCTCCCGCATACCTTTTATCGCTAAATATTCCACTCTTTGATTCAACATCAGTGCCTTAGTTGATAAGAGTACCAGCATGTTTTTAATCAGTTGCTGATAACCGCCACAAACATGGGTGCATTCACCGATTATTTTCTCAGGGGGTAAAAACATCACTGAGCATATGCTTTGCGCAAAAACCGATGCTGGCCAATGTTTTCTCGGTGAGAATGCAATCATCTCCCCAAACAAGTCTCCTGGGCCAATCACTGTCATGATAACACGGCTGCCTGATGCACTTTCCTTGATGATTGCTGCCTCTCCTGATAACAAGATGCCCAAACCCGTGTAGGGCTCACCTTCAACGGCAATATAGCTATTTTTGCTATAGGTATTAATTTTAGGCTTTAGACAATCGAGCATGATATCTAATTGATTTGGTGAAATATCCCGAAAAATAGGAGATGAAACCAGAATTTTTACTACATTATCATCCAAATGCTCCTCACCTTGCCTTAGGTAGCCATAGCTACCGATTTTTTACTTATATTGTATTACAGTTAAGTACAAGAATTCAATGAATATCCTTGAGGAGGGGAATTTACGATGCAATTTCGAAAAGTTAGTAAAATCGATGAAGAAAAATGTACCGGATGCGGGATTTGCACCCAAACCTGTCATGAAGGTGCTTTGCAATTAGTCAATGGTAAAGCCAAATTGATTTCAGCCTCTCAATGCGACGGTCTGGGGATCTGCTTGCCAGTATGCCCCAATGGCGCTATTACCTTGGAAGAACAGCCTATTACAGCTGCACCTGCCAGCGCTCCTGCAAATACAGCATTTCAATGCCCGGGAAGCCGCTCTAACCGGATTGAACGGAAAATAGCTGACAGCCAACTGCCAGAACAAGCAATCGTATCACAATCTCAATTGCAGCAATGGCCTTGTCAGATCAAACTCATTCCTACCACTGCCAGTTATTTTGACAATGCTCATGTTTTAATTGCTGCAGATTGTACCGCATATGCTTATGCTACTATTCATCAAGATTTTATGCGTGATAAGATTACCCTAATAGGCTGTCCAAAGCTGGACGAAGGAAATTATGCCGATAAACTCAAAGAAATTTTTCAATCTAACACCATCAGCAGTATCACAGTATTGCGAATGGAAAAACCTTGCTGCAGCGGTTTGGTAAATGCCGCCCGGGAAGCATTAGATAACAGTGGCAAGTCCATTCCCTTTGATTTTGTAATCATCGGAGTTGACGGTAGTATTATCAGATCCCAAAGCTAAACTGACAAGGTATCATCCACTCCCTGCTATATTACATGGCTCTAGTAAAGTATAAAACTCCAGCAAGTTTTTAACTTCACTGGAGTTTTTTTTATTCGATCGGTTAATACTAAATCAAATCAAAATTATTGTTCAATTTCTTTAACAATTCTAGAAAGACTTTCTGCTCATCAACAGAAAAACCCTTATAGGCCGTTCGATATACCTCACTTGAGATTGCACTGAATTTTGCCTGCATTAGCTTCCCCTTCTCTGTCAGCATGATATGCGTAACTCTTTTATCTATTTGATTTTTTTCTCTTGTGATATAGCCTAAATCTATTAGCTTATTTACTAATGGTGTGATCGTCGATTTATCCTTGCCGATTGTTTTGGCTATTTGTTTCATAGTTAGCTTATCATGATTTTCATAAAGAGCAGTAAGAATATTTCCATGAGAAGGAATCAGATCCTCCAACTCATTTTTTTGTAGTTGCTTTTCAATAAAGTGTAACATTTTATCTTTCGTTCTACTGATAAAGTAAACGATGTATTTATCCTTCATATTAACAACCTCATAACAAATAGTAATTCTATACCGTATAGCCATTGTTATTATAGTACTAGGTAAAATCCCCTGTCAATATGGAATAATCTTCAAAATCAGATAATAGTTTGACACAAAACTATTATCTGATATAATGTCTTTAACAAACTTTATTCAATTACGAAAGGAAAGTGAATCTATGTCTATAACCCATTTTAAAGCCATGTTAGTAACAGAGAATGCCGATACTACATTTTCAAGAGAAATTATGAATAGAGAGTTAACTGCCCTCCCAGAGGGAGACGTTTTAATTCAGGTGAACTATTCTTCTTTAAATTATAAGGATGCTTTATCTGCTTCTGGTAATAAGGGAGTGACAAGGAAATACCCTCATACTCCAGGCATTGATGCTGCAGGAATTATTGTAAAAAGCAGTACTGAGAAATTCCGCGCTGGCGATAACGTTCTAGTTACGGGCTATGATTTAGGCATGAATACATCTGGAGGCTATGGCCAGTATATTTGTGTACCTGCAGAATGGGTAGTCAAGTTACCCGAGAATCTTTCATTACGAGAAAGTATGATCTACGGCACTGCCGGCTTTACGGCTGCTCTTTCCGTTTATAAGATGATACAAGGCGGCATTAAGCCCGATGCAGGTAATATCCTAGTAACGGGAGCAACAGGCGGTGTAGGCAGTATTGCTGTAAGCATCCTGCATAAGCTTGGCTACAATGTAATTGCAGCTACTGGAAAAGCCCATGCCAAAGAGATGTTATTGCAACTCGGTGCCAAAGATATCATCTTAAGAGAAGAGCTTAATGATCAAACAGGACGAATTCTTTTAAGAGGAACTTGGGCTGGAGTCATTGATACCGTTGGCGGCAATATGTTAGCCACTGCGTTAAAATCCACTAACTATGGCGGCAGTGTAACGTGCTGCGGAAATGTAGCCTCTCCAGAGTTATTAACTTCTGTATATCCATTCATCCTAAGAGGCATCACTTTATACGGAGTGGATTCGGTAATGTGTCCTATGGATTTACGTTTGGAAATCTGGTCTTTGCTCTCAAACGAATGGAAACCTCTTCAATTGGAACAAAATGTCCAAGAAGTATCATTAGAAGACTTAGATAAAAAGATTGATTTAATCCTACAAGGAAAACTCCAAGGAAGAACCATCGTCAATCTGGAGTTATAAACACCCTCTGCGTTCTTTGTGATTTAAAATTCCCCCAGAACGTTAGGACTAAAATATAAAAAACGAGGTGCGGCTTTTATAGTCTGAACCCACATAGTGGGACGAAAAAGAAAAACGCCTCTTATGTCGTAT
>CAMKSY010000352.1 GCA_946415545.1 uncultured Pelosinus sp.
TTGGCGGCATGACTTGTGCTGTATGCGCCAGCCGGATCGAAAAAGGCTTAACCAAACTGGCTGGTGTAGATAAAGCGGTAGTGAATTTCGCTGCTGAGAAAGCTACTATATCTTATAATCCGACACAGGTTAGTATGAAAGAAATTGGAGAAAAAATCGAAAAGCTTGGATATCAAGTGATTAAAGATAAAGCTAATTTTAAAATTACCGGTATGAGTTGTGCTACTTGTGCAAATCGCATTGAAAAAGGATTAAATAAATTGCCAGGAATTTATGGTGCTGTTGTTAACCTTGCTGCTGAAAAAGCAACGGTAGAGTATGACCCCAGAGAAGTAACCATCGAACAGATGAAAGCTAAGGTAGTTGCATTAGGGTTTCAAGCTCATGACTTGTCGGACCAGAATCAAAATCAAGAGAATACGGCAAAAGAGAACGAATTTAATCATCAGAAGAAACGGCTGATACTATCGGCGGTACTTTCATTTCCCTTATTATTAGGCATGACGTTACATGTTCTAGGTATTATGGGGGGACTTACCAATTTGTTGCATAATCCATACTTGCAATTGGTTTTGGCTACGCCCGTACAGTTTTTGGCTGGACTTCAGTTCTATCGTGGTGCTTATTCTGCTTTACGCAATGGCAGCTCAAATATGGATGTATTAGTAGCTCTTGGAACATCCGCTGCATATTTTTACAGTATCGCTAATATTGTGCGCGGTATACCCGAATTGTATTTTGAGACCTCTGCGATTTTAATAACGCTTATTATTTTAGGAAAGCTGCTGGAGGCAAAAGCCAAGGGACATACTTCGGAAGCTATAAAAGCACTTATGGGACTGCAGGCAAAAACAGCCCGTGTCATCCGCAATGGTGAAGAATTGGATGTTATGATAGAAGCTGTGGTAGTCGGTGATCATATCGTCGTGCGGCCTGGTGAAAAGATTCCTGTCGATGGCATGATTGTGGAAGGGAACTCTGCAGTTGATGAATCCATGCTGACTGGTGAAAGCCTTCCTGTGGATAAGAAAGTGGATGATGCAGTGGTTGGTGCAACCATTAATAAATTTGGTACCTTTACCTTTAAAGCTACTAAGGTTGGGAAGGATACAGCTCTTGCCCAAATCGTACGTATTGTGGAGGAGGCACAAGGATCAAAAGCGCCGATTCAACGTTTTGCTGATGTAGTCTCAGGCGTTTTTGTACCTGCCATCATCGGTATTGCCATACTGACCTTTTTAGGGTGGTATTTTATTATGGACCCAGGCAATTTTTCTCGTGCCTTGATTAATTGTACTGCTGTGCTGGTTATTGCTTGCCCATGTGCACTAGGTTTAGCTACACCGACCTCGATCATGGTCGGAACGGGTAAAGGCGCTGAAAATGGAATTTTAATTAAAGGCGCTGAGCACTTGGAAAATGCCCATAAGCTGACATCCATTGTGCTAGATAAAACGGGTACAATTACAAAGGGCGAACCCGATGTAACCGATATTATTCCCTTATCAGATCTGGCAGAAAAAGAACTATTAGCCTTAGCGGTGCGAACCGAAAAAAAATCCGAACATCCATTGGCCCAGGCGATTGTCAGATTTGGCCAGGAGCAAGGAACTACTGCTGCTGATCCAGATTCTTTTACTGCCATTCCTGGATATGGGGTTGAAGCCATAATTGAAGGTAAAAGAATTTTACTGGGTACACGAAAACTAATGCGGGAAAATGGAATTGAGATTGATACTCTTATTTCTCAAATTGAAGAGCTGGAAGAGCAGGGCAAAACGGTGATGCTAATGTCCTCAGACCAAGAAATGATAGGGCTGCTAGCTGTAGCAGATACCGTAAAGGAACATTCTGCAAAAGCCGTGTCTGAGCTTAAGGCATTAGGGCTGGAAGTGTGGATGATCACTGGTGATAATGAACGTACAGCTCGCACCATTGCTGGGCAAGTCGGCATTGATCATGTGATGTTTGAAGTTCTACCGGAACATAAAGCGCAAAAAGTGGAATCCCTAAAAAAAGAAGGAAAGATAGTTGCCATGGTAGGTGACGGTATTAACGATGCACCGGCTTTGGCGATTGCTGATGTTGGATTTGCTATTGGAACAGGTACTGACGTAGCAATCGAGGCAGCGGACATTACACTGATGCGGGGAGATTTGAACGGGATTGTTGCAGCGATTAAGTTGAGTAAGGCGACAATGACGAATATTAAACAGAATCTCTTCTGGGCGCTTATCTATAATTCTTTAGGAATTCCAGTAGCGGTAGCAGGATATTTATCACCTGTAGTGGCCGGAGCTGCTATGGCATTTAGTTCTGTATCCGTAGTCATGAATGCACTCAGGTTAAAACGATTTAAACCATATCTTTAATACAGAATAGAATCAATGAAATTGTTTGTCTTCACTGTGCAATAAGGTTGCAAATTTAGTTTGTAACCTTATTGCTATTTCTATATAATCAAGATATTCTAAGAATAGAACATACTTGTTATACGTTTGAAACAGATCTAGATGAGAGGCGGTTGAAGAACAATTTTTGACATAGTAATTAGGAATGGAATTTTAATTGATCCAGAAACCCTAACGCGCTTTCAGGGGAATATCGGAATCGCTGATGGAAAAATAGAGCTGGTTACAAAAGAGGAGATCCAAGGGCAACAAGTATTTGATGTGGAGGAGAAATTCGTATGTCCTGGCTTTATTGATATACATGGACATGTAGATTGGGATGATTATTGCGGAGAGCTTTCCTTACGACAAGGAATCACCACTACTGTCGGCGGGAATTGCGGCTTGAGTCCACTCGATATAAACTCTTTTTTCTCCGCTCAAGAAAAGCAAGGATTTATTGTTAATCAAGCAGAGTTAATTGGCCATTCCATTAGTCTGCGGAAAGAGGTTGGAGTCACAGATCCATTGAAGCCTGCCACTCCTGAACAATTAAGACAAATGGAATATTTGGTAGAGAAAGCTTTTGAAGAAGGAGCATGCGGCCTATCCTTGGGATTGGCTTATGCACCTGGCAGCTCAGATGATGAAATTATGAATCTAAGTAAGATTGCTGCCAGATATGGGAGAATTGTTGCCGTAGATACGCGAATGATTACTGGTATCGACATGTATTCCTTAGTGGAAGTCATTGCCATCGCCCGCCAAACGGGTGCTCGCATTCAAGTATCTCATTTTGTATATCAATATGGGACGGGAGTTATGGAAGAGGCCCTTTCTGTAATCAACAGAGCAAGATTTGAAGGGCTGGATATACGGTTTGACAGCGGCATGTATACGGAGTGGGCAACGCATATTGGTGCCGTTCTTTTCAATGAAGAATATATGGAGAGCAATGGCTGGAAACTTGATGATATTCTCGTGATCACAGGTAAATATAATGGTAAGCGTTTAACGATGGATATCTATCATGAGCTTCGGACGCATCACCCCGATACGGCAGTCGTAGTTTTTACCGGGATTGAGGAAGAAATTTATATGGCCCTAAACCATCCCTATGCCATGCCTTCTACAGATACAGGCACCTATCTGCCTGGTGAGGGGCATCCACAAATTGCCGGAAGCTTCCCTCGCTATATTAAAAAGATGGTTACAGAGCGGTATGAATTAACGATTATGGAAGCAGTTCGAAAGGCCACTTTGCTGCCGGCAGAGACTCTTGGCTTTACTTCAAAAGGTCGCTTAAGAAAAGGCATGGATGCAGACATCGTAGTATTTGATATTAAGAACATTGCGGATAAAGCAGTCTTTGGCGAGCCGAATGCCCATCCTGAGGGAATTGAGTATGTCTTTCTCAATGGAAAATTAGCTTTGGCTAAAGGGGAATTGATCGATGCAAAAGCAGGGAAAGCGGTAAGATGCAATAAGCCGGTATATGATTATCAGATTTAATATAAATGAATAAGTTATTTAGTGCTTCTCAATCTGACTAAAAAAATATTTGTTATAATTAAGAATTCAATAAAAAATCTCATGACTAGGCAAAAAGTCATGGGATTTTTTTGTTTTATGAC
>CAMKSY010000353.1 GCA_946415545.1 uncultured Pelosinus sp.
TGCCAAAGTATATACAATCTTTGTTGCTGCTCCTCATTGAGCTGAATAAGCTTGCCTTCCGGCACTTTACTAAAATAAGCCGTTAAGCACGCACGCAGCGTTCTAATAAATTCATAAAGAGCTTCCATTTCTTTAGCCCGTAAATCAATGCCACTTTCTGGTATGGATCTGCAGCTTTGCCACTGAGTAATCACATCCCACATAATTTGACTTTCTGAAATAGGATTAATACTTTTAAGACAATGATTACAAAACCGATCAACAAATTGCAGTTTTTCCCGGCTCTCTTCCATCTTAAAATGAGAATACTTATGACGAAATGCCTTCCAAACAAAGCTCCAGCCTTTGCTTTTACAGCTCTCTATTAGTTGGATGATCTCCTCATCATATGGATTCCAGCTCTTATTATCATCTGTGCAGGGTTTACTTTTTTTCAATATTTCGTCATATAATTGGATATACTCATCTACCATTCGTTTCTCACTAAATTTTTCTACTACCTTCAGGCGTGCAGCCCTGCCAGCGTGTTGTCTAATTTCTTCATTTTCCATAAAATAAGAGATACCTTCAATCAGCTCACCTATATTTCCACGCTCCACCAAATAACCATTTTCTTTATGAGTTACCAGTTCCGGAATTCCCCCTACGGCAAAGGCAACAACTGGCGTCCCTGATGCCATCGCTTCGCAAATGGTAAGACCAAAAACCTCTGCTAAGGTAGGAGAAACATAAAGATCAACAGCCGCATAATACTGAGCTAATTGCTGCTGATTATCAATAAAAGGAACATCAATATGAAGGATAGGAAAGTCTTCTAAGGTGGTTACATGATATGATCCTATCGTAAGTAGAATAATATCGGGATACTGTTTGTAAAGTTGCAGCAGTGCCTGACGTAAGTACTCGCCTCCCTTAAAAGGATTATTTAAGCCGCCATGAGCAGCAAATAAAATTATTTTTTTATTGACTGGCAGCCCTAATTTAAAACGCAGTTCCTCTTTGCTGTCAGGATGAAATGTATCTATATCAACACCATTATAAATCAACCGAATGTCTTTTTCCTGCAACAGGCTTACTTCTGCTTGCTCTCTTAACCATGCAGAAGGACATACTGCTGTAAAATTAGATACTTTATACATTAAACTTTTAATAAGCTGTACCAATTCACGCTGTAATCTGCCCTTATTTTCTGCATCCTGAGGACATACTGCACACCAATCCTCTTTCCAGCCATTACAAACATCAATAGACAAACAATTTGCCGTAAAGGCAAGGGGATCATGCAATGTCCAGATTAAGGGCTTAGAAGCTAAAAAGGGCAACAATAAAAATGAAAAATAATTACCATTAATACAATGTAAATGAACCAAATCAGCCTGCTCAAATAAAGGATGATTTAATACTCTTAGCAAGGCTGCAGAATAAAGATCAAATAATCCTTCTTGCTCCTGCTGGTCTAAAAGTTTTTTTTGCCATGCAGTTTGCAAAAAGGGAATCTGAATCACTCGGTCATCCTGAGATGCTGTGTGATGGGCAAACGTAACCGTCTCATGCCCCATCTGGGTTAGGTAGTTCATAAGAGTCCAGGAAATCCGTGCTGCCCCTCCATGTTTATCAAAAAGATTGATATGTACTACCTTCATAGTTCTCATCCCCCTATTCAAGCACTCAGCAGAAAAAGTTATTGGCTTGTAAAAAAGTATCTGCCCAAGCATCACGAATGATAAATTGCGGATGCTTTAATGGAAGTTCTATGGCTTCCACAGGCAAATTAGCAAGGGAACTTCCCATATCTTTCGTATGAGTTCCATCTGGACCATATCCGATATTGGATACCAAATTGATATTGGGTAAAATATGCAATCCGCTTTGCAAAAAACAAGCAAATGCAAATTGAAAATCCCAAGCATCTATCTTTTTATGATAAGCAGCTTCAAACATACGATACCAATATTGAGCAATCCGCACTCCACCAATTACTTCAAATTTAAGCTGCTCATTGTAGCTTGCCACCTGCATACTGCCAAAGATATCAAACAACCATTGCCCTTTGCGTACTTCGGGCCAAAGCTTCATGTCAAAATCGTAATGCTGCCATGCTCTTTTCCATGTTGCCCAACCACAGGTCTGAGTATAGCGGGAAAAATAATAACTGTCTGCTGTTCTTCGTCTGCCACACTGAAAATTATTCCCGGAAATACTCATAATACGTTGATCACCAGAATACTTTTTCAGTAATTCCTGGCAATAGGGAAAGAATGTTGGATGAGGTAAACAATCATCTTCCAAAATGATTGCCTCTTCCACCAAACTGAAAACCCAATCAATTCCAGTGGCCGGGCGCCTCCCGCAGCCTAAATGAATAGGAGAGTAATTTTTTACAACTTCACAATCCCAATCAATCTTCTCAATAAGATTGCGAGCTTGAGCGCAATTTTCTATATCATCCTTTCGATTCAATCTAGGGGCATCGGCAATGACTAATAATTTCGTCGGTCTAATCTTGCGGATTTCTCCCAACACCCGTTGAGTCAGATTTGGTCTATTAAATATAATCAATGCTACAGGGGTAGTACATATATAATCCTTCATACCAACCACCTCATTGTCTTATTCCAGCCTAATCTAACTTATTCGTAAGTCTGTTAAAAAATGATTTTACTTTCTTCTCAGAAATAATAGTTCATCAATAATTTCCCCTTGTATTTCTCCCTTAGTAATCACTTTATTAATGTGAGGGCTTAAATATTGCAGGTGGTTTTTACTATCCGCTCCACTTGGAAAGCTTAACTTTTGAGAATAACGATCTATAAGACCCAATATATAGTAAACAGAAGCAGCATTAGCAGAAAGTGGTTTGATATGATGCAGTAAATTTTGGAATAATCTGTTTGAGATTAAATTATTCCAATTTACTTTATGTATTTTATGATATGCATGAGGTGTGATGACTTTCTTCATAGATACACCTGCAAATAAAGGGGATAATACAGCCCAATAATCCCAACAGGGCATACCCATGCAAAATTGAGATTCAGGATACATAGCAATTACTTTTTTATCAAAGAAGAAATAGTCAAAGCCATCCTGAATGAATCTACCATTGAGATGAGTAAATGATTCTATATCAATCCGCGATCCATAAACAAAGGAATTACTGCCTTCTTGAGCCAAAAAAGAAAAAAATTCATTCCTCAAAAAATAAATATCGGAATTAACAACTCCGCACAGATCAGAGCCTCGTTCCCCCAAACAGGCCATGATATCGTCGAAATAGATATACGGTCTACCAAATTGCATTCTAGCATCTCTGGCAGACTCAACAAATTCAATATCAGGAAATGCTAGCTTTAAGACAGCAGCTTCTTCTCCACAATTGATCGATAGCACTGCAAATCCAAGTCGTTTCCAACTGTTTACTGCTTCTCTTTGAATCTCTATATTTTTGCCTGGTGCTAAAGACGTAGCTATCGTAATTTGATGACTCATGCCTCTTCCTCCCACTTCATCTTCCAAGTTTAACTATCTCCTGTTTTGTCACGCAATAAGTTAACATTTTCTTCTCCATAATTTATATACATATAACGCACCAAGAGAGAGAGGAAACAATATACTACATAAAGAAGAAAATGAATTTTTAATAAAGAAGGGATGATATGCTTAAAGATATACGTATAGGCATACCTATTATAGGAAGTAAATATTGGTATGCAGGAGTTACGATAGTAGAATCAATTATCAGCTCTGTTACACAAATGCCTAAGGATGAGCGTCCCCAGCTTTTTTTTGTAATGAATGATGAAAATCTGGAATGCTTAACTTTGTATGATCTTATTCCCCTCCATGAGCACTTGTTCCCATTAATAGATGGTTTAATTTATGTAGGTACAAAGGCAGATACTGCACATCACTTGATCCGGTATCCATTTGTTCATTATGCTTCCGCAGAGCTTCTCTTTAAGAATATTGATTTAATGCTGCCAGTAAATTCAGATTTGTATCCCGCCCAACCTGCAATCC
>CAMKSY010000354.1 GCA_946415545.1 uncultured Pelosinus sp.
ATAAAGAAAGATTGACAAATTTATACAACAATGATATCGTGCAATATGTAAACTAAAATAAACTCCAATAAAGCATATAACTTCTCAACAAGTTGGAAATGAAAAGCTTAAAGGAGGTCAAGATGACGCATAGTAACTTGAATGGCGACAGCATAGATACATTTGATAATGAGTTTTATAAATTGATCATGAAACAAGCCCCCGATAGTATTTTGCTAGTCCGTTCAGATGGCCGTATTTGGGATGCCAATGAATCGGCATCTTATACATATGGTTATTCTGTCCAAGAGCTGCTAGCTCTTCATATTCAGGACCTTCATGCCAAAGGCATTGGGGAAACCGTGAAGAGTAAATGGTCTGTGGCCGATCAAAGTTCTTTAGTTTATCGTACCATTCATCTGCACAAAGACGGGAATGAATTTCCTGTCGAAATGAAATGCCGGCGTACGGAATTTCAAAATGATACAGCCTTCATTATTAGTGTTAGGAATATTACAGAAGTAAATGATTTAGAAAATGCAATTCAAGCATGTAATTACGAGCGAAATCAATTGGCCGAAGATTGGCTGAATTTATTTCAGAACGCTCCTGGAGGCTATCATTCCTTATATTTAGATGGAAACTTTATTTACATCAATGATACGGAACTAAAGTGGCTGGGATATAAACGGGAAGAAGTAATTGGCAAACTTTGCTTTCAGGATATATTGACAGAAAAGAGTCGTGCTATTTATAACCAATATGCTGCCGGAGTGATGGAAAAAGGGCAGATTGGTGAGAACGATCTAGAAATGGTTCGTAAAGATGGCTCTGTTTTTCCTATCTTGATCAGTACGTTGTTTGTTAGAGATGATAGTGGCCATTATTATAAAAGCTTATCAACTTGTATGGATATCACGGAAAGAAAATTGTGGGAAGAAGGGGTTCTTGCCAGTGAAAACAAGTACCGTGCCCTTGCAGAGAATTCCAATGACCTTATTGCCCGTTATGATGGGGAATGCCGGTATTTGTATGTGAATCCGGCGATTGAACCGATTGCAGGAATGCCCAAAGAAGCATTCATTGGTAAGACAAATGAAGAGCTTAAGATGCCTCGTGCTTTTTGTATTATCATTAGGCAGGGCATCAAAGGTGTATTGAATAAAGGGCAATCGATTCAACGGGAATTAGAGCATTTTATTGGTGATAAAAGAATGGTTTTCCATTTGCAGCTTGTGCCAGAGTTTCATACGGATAATAGTATCGCCTCTGTACTGTGTGTGGGACGAGATATTACTAAGGTTCGCCAGCTACAGGATGAAATGTTTCGTAATGAGTTAAAGTATACGCATTTATTTGAGCATATGAGTGAAGGGTTTAATTATGAAAGAATGATACGAGATCATAATCATACCATTATTGATTCGATTATTTTAGAAGCAAATGTTGCCTATTGCCGTATGGCAGACCGATCGGTTAACGATATTATTGGTAAAAAATCAAGTGAGGTTACGTTAAAGTACATCTTGCCTGAATTAAATTGGATAAAGTTGTGCCAAAAGGTAGTTAATGAGGGACCTACTACCATAGAGTGCTATTCCTTTCCATTACAAAAATGGTTTTCTGTTATTGCCTATAGTCCGATTCAGGATCACTTGGCGATTCTTTATATTGATATTACCAAAAGAATCGAGGCGGAGAAGAAGCTGCAAGAAAGTGATAAACGATATAAAGAACTTGTTCAAGCTGCAAAAGTTATTATGATTATCATTAATTCTTCTGGTGAAATTATTTTTATGAATGAATGGGGGTTATCGTTTTTTGGATTCTCCAAGGAAGAACTAATTGGACGTTCTGTTTTTGGTACGATCGTACCTGCCTATGATTCAATGGAAAAAGACCTGGGAGAGCTATTTGAAGGATTAAAAAATAATAATAGCTCCTTTCAGCGCCGTTTACGTGAGAATATGAACTCTTCGGGCAAGCGCGTATGGATAGATTGGACAAACCGCATTGTAATTGATCCAATAACAGGTGATTTTCAGCTGTCTGCTATTGGATTTGATGTTACTGCCACGAAAAATGCTGAACAAGAGCAATTATATGGTTATGAAAGGCGTAAGCGCAGAGAATTGCTAAATGATGTGATTCATCGAAGAATTTCTCAGGAAGAATTAGTGGCAGGAGCTGCTCAATTGGAATTGAAGATAAAACCCCCTTTTGTAATTCTTTTGCTGGCGATTCCCTGGAACAAGCTGCCTCATAATACATCCATAGAGGAAAGTGAGGAGCGGCAGCATTCCATCGATCAGTTGGTTGATCACATTCAGCGTCAAGTGGGAGGAGTAACTTGGCAAACCCAAGAAGGGATCGCTATTTTATATCCTCTGTCAGTTAAAGATAATCGGATAACGCTTAAACAGGCTAAGGCTGTGACAGAAGAGATCGTAGAGCAGCTAACTCGCTTTTGGCAAGGAATGAAGATTCATGGCGGTATTTCTCATTCTTCTGAAGCAACATTTTTGATCGCTGATGTTTATGATCAGGCACGCCTGTCACTTCTTTGCAGTCCTGTACTTTATCCAGAAAGCCTATTGCATTATTGGGAGGAATTAGGATGCTATCAATTCATTTTTAATGACTGCTCTTCCCAGCAGGCGAGACAATTTATTAATTATCATTTGGGGATGCTATTGAATCCTGAGGGAAAAGGTGAGCAAAGTGAATTGCTTGCCACTCTCAAAGAGGTGATAACGGGAGCATCTGCTCAGACAATCGGCAAACGTCTTTTTGTACATCCGCAAACCGTTGTTTTTCGTAAAAGAAATCTAGAAAAAATGATGGGTGTTGATTTAGATTCACTAAAGGTTCGCATGGATCTATCCGTTGCGTTAAAATTATTATCTTTATTGGAAACGACTTCTTCTGGTGTTAAGTCCTGATTTGTGACTTGAGCATGCCTAGATTTTAAGACGGAACGGAATTCTTATCAAATGAGTATAAAATTAGTGAGCTATTTATGGTAGATTTTATTGTTTATAGCGAAGGGAATAACCAAGCAGTTGAGGAATAGATAGGTATAAGTTTGATTCACTATTAAATAACAGGGAGGAATCAAAATGAACCAGGACATTTTAAAAGGTAAATGGAAAGAGTTAAAAGGCGGTCTGAAAGAACAGTGGGGCAAGCTTACTGATGATGATCTTACGCAGCTTGAAGGCAAAACCGAAAAGTTGATTGGGATTCTTCAAGAACGATATGGTTATACCAAAGATAAAGCAGAAGACGAATATAAAAAATTTGTAGGTCGCTTTAAGTAAAATAAAGATACGATCAAGCACAGTGCTTGGTCGTATTTTTGAATTCTATTTATATACTTTTAATAAAATTGGATCTTTTTTTATTAGAAACTTTATTGCAGCTATCGCAGGGAAAAAAGCCGGTAAAATGTAATTTCATATAGTATCTACTAGTACTTAATTTAATAAAATCATGATGGGAGGACGAGACTATGTCTATATTAGATCTTTTGCAGAAGGGGAAACGGAATCGTGAGAAAAAAGTACGTCAAAAGGTGGCGATTGGTGCTACTTTAGGAATGACAATTGGAGCGGTTGCTGGAGTACTGCTCGCACCTAAGTCTGGCAAAGACACTCGTGCTGATCTTGCCAAAAATGCGCAAGAGTTAACGGAGTCTATTAAAGAAATATCTGTTAAGACCCAGGATATGGTAGGAGAGGCTAAAGAAAGACTTTCTGAAAAATCACTTGAAATCATGAATGATGTAAAAGATAAAATTTCTGAGATAAAAACGGAACCAAATGAAAATTCAGCTAAAAAGTAAGGCAAGAGAATATTTGAAAGATGGAACCACGGTTAAGTAGAGATGCTCAGCCGTGGTTTTTTATTGCAGGATTTAATGAGAGGCTTTTGGCTGTAAAATCGTTTAATGTTCTGTTGTCTAGAAGATTTATAATTATTTTATAGAATTATTGGACAGCAATTTGGTAGAAAGTGTAACTTTT
>CAMKSY010000355.1 GCA_946415545.1 uncultured Pelosinus sp.
GCTAAACCATACTCATATCCTGATAATTCGTTTAAAGATCGCCTATTATGTATGCTAGGTGATGATGTAATATTCTCCGTTGACGCGCGCCTTTGTCACCAAGATTCTTTTTGTGGCTCGCTCTGCTATGTAGGCTGCGATTTTATCATTGTAAATGTTTGTATGCGTAAAAGACCACTTTCTATGATGGTACCCATTAAAATGATTCGTTTTATTGGTCCTAAATCCCATCGCTAATAAAAAAATCTAGCTAATCCTTCACCTTCCATTCGCTAATCGCATACAATGTGGCAAAAGTCGCTGTTTTAAGGAGGTTACCCTGTTGAAAAGAACCCAGAGTAGAAAACCTATGTCAATGGACTTAGAGCATATGCGTATGCTTCATACAGAAGCGATTGAACAACTGGATTTAATGTATACCACATTAGAAGCAGCAGAACAAGCCACGGATACTACTCGTGATAGTCTTGATGATATCTCTGTAAATCACTGGGATGCCTACATGGATATTATTCATCTCATTTGTATGCATGATGAGGCAATGAGTGCTTCCATAAAAAAATATAGTATGAGAGAAGGAGAAATTCACAATACAAAGGAAAGACAACTCAGCTTACAACGTGGATTTGTCATTTATCTCCTACTTGCCTTATTGCGTCGTCACCACCGAATGGAACATATTTTTAGCTTACGTGGCAATCCTATGAATGACTATTTCCAAGAATCCTCAAACATGGAACGAGAACATATTGCTCACCTTATCACGATGGTACAAAAATTGATGTAACGTCTAAAGTGATATTCCTTTTTCAAAAGCACAAAGACAATATGCTGTAACTCAGCATATTGTCTTTGTGTTTAATTCATTTAAGAGGAACTTTTGCTTTATGTAGCGAAAATAAAACTTAGCGATATATACAATACTAAGCATAATATTATACATTAAGGAGTACCTATGTTAGATCTCATAGTACCTCATACCCTATCCCCTATGCCAATCAAAGAATACTTACGCTCTCATATCGGTCTTTCCCTTACAATATGGCGAAAAATTAAAACCACTGGTTCCATCATAGTCAATGGAAAAGAAGCAACTATAACACATATGATTCTTCCAGGCGATGCCATTACAGTTCATTGGCTGCAGCCTTGTGATATCATACCTACAAATATTCCTTTACATATATCTTATGAGGATGACAATTTGCTTATTATCGATAAACCAGCAGGAATGCTGGTCCATCCAACAACATCTGAGCATACAGAAACACTAGGAAATGCCATCATGCACTATTTCCATACCCAGGGATACTCTTATGCCTTTCATCCTGTCCACCGCTTAGATCGCAATACTTCAGGCTTAGTGCTAATTGCAAAATACCCTCATATTCAACATCTCTTATCCGTTAATGGCGCTAAAAATATTAATAGACAATATATCGCCCTTACAACCGGTATCATAAAACCAGCAGAAGGCATCATAGACGCTCCTATTGCCAGACATCCTGATAGTATTATCCAGCGTATCATTGACCCCAAGGGACAGCATGCTACGACTTGCTATCAAGTACTTCAGCTATTTAAAAATGCTAGTATTGTCCAATTAACACTCTTGACTGGACGCACCCACCAAATTCGAGTCCACCTCTCCCATCTTGGTCATCCAATTATAGGAGATGATTTATACGGAGGTTCAAGAGAATTAATTTCCCGCCAAGCTTTACATGCTGCAAGACTTTATTTTTCACATCCTCTTACAGGTAAAGTAATTGATGTAACCAGTCAGCTTCCAGATGATATGTCAAACCTCATTGACAAACTTTCCTATCATGATCATTAACCGACTTCATGAAATCCAAATTAAAAGTAAGATACGGTATAGCAGCTGTTAAAAACATTCACTTTTTAGCATACTTTTTATACACAAGCCTGCTAAAATCTGGTATAATCAATATAGTAAAAAACTTTTAGGAGGAATTACTTTGCCATTAGTTACAACCAAAGAAATGTTCAAAAAAGCTTACGACGGTCAATATGCAGTTGGCGCTTTCAATGTCAACAATATGGAAATTATTCAAGGTATTGTTGACGCTGCTAAAGAGGAGCAAGCTCCACTTATTCTACAAGTATCTGCAGGAGCTCGTAAATATGCAAAACATATTTATCTTACAAAATTAGTAGAAGCGGCGCTAGAAGACTCAAATCTACCTATTGCATTGCATCTGGATCACGGGGATGATTTTGAGATTTGTAAATCTTGTATTGATGGCGGCTTTAGTTCAGTTATGATTGACGGCTCAAAGTATTCTTTTGAAGAAAACATTGCTTTAACAAAAAAAGTAGTCGAATACGCTCATGCACATGGTGTAGTAGTAGAAGCTGAATTAGGTAAGCTTGCCGGTGTTGAAGATGCCGTTAAAGTCTCTGCTAAAGATGCGACCTATACAGATCCTGATGAAGCGGTAGAATTCGTTGAACGCACAGGCTGTGACTCACTTGCTATTGCGATTGGCACAAGCCATGGAGCTTATAAATTTAAAGGTGAACCAAGTCTTGATTATGCGCGTTTAGAGAAAATCTCTAAATTATTACCTAATTATCCCTTAGTACTTCACGGTGCTTCTACTGTACTACCTGAATTCGTTGCAAAATGCAATCAATTCGGTGGACACATCCCAGGTGCTCAAGGTGTACCTGAAGATATGTTATTACGTGCAGGAAAATTTGGGGTTTGCAAGATTAATATTGATACTGATTTACGCTTGGCTATGACAGCTTCCATTCGTGAACATTTTGTCAATAATCCTAGCGATTTTGATCCTCGCCAATACTTAAAACCAGCTCGCGAAGCGATTAAGAACATGGTTAAACATAAAATGAAAAATGTACTAAACTGCAGTAATCGTTTATAGTAAAAAAGCTGAGATATAATGTCTCAGCTTTTTTAGACCCCTAATCTATCCGTATTAATAGAACACAATAACCTAAGGGAGTTTATTATTCTAAATTGGAGGAAACATAATTCTTTCTTCATCTCTAAAGACTTTTATAATAAATTGAGTTGGCGTATCTTTTAAATTCATTTCATAAACTTTATTTACGGCATGTCCTTTTGCATCTAGGATAATGCGAATTTGTGGCCTAAGTGGAAATGGTTGCCTTACTTCAATTACCACTCCTATTTCCCCTGTATTGATCTGTACAAGGCTGCCGACTGGAAAAATCGCAACATATTCAAATAATATTTTTAAGATACTCAAATCTAATTGCGTTCTAGTTAGTTCCAATAAGACTTCATATGCCTCATGCGGCAATATACCTCTGCGGTAAGGTCGATCTGAGATCAAGGCATCATATACATCAGCAATGGCAATAATATTTGCATATTCATGTATCTCGTCCCCCTGTAAGCCTCGCGGATATCCAGACCCGTTTGGTCTTTCGTGGTGTTGAAAAGCCATATGTGCCACAAGTAAAGATACTTCTGGATTCTTACGCAGTAATTCGAAACCAAGCAAAGAATGCCCCTTCATAATTTCCATCTCAACATCAGTTAATTTAGCTGGCTTATTTAATATTTCTTTAGGAACAAACATTTTTCCAACATCATGTAGCAATCCACCTAAAGCCAACTCTTTTAATTTCATCTCGTTATAGCCTAAACCGATTCCCACAAAAACAGCTAATATAGAAACATTCACAGAGTGTATAAACGTATAGTCATCATAAGTACGAATGTCTGTTAAATGTAGAAGTAAGTTTCTATTTGCACAGACCTCATCAACCACAACATTAGCAATTGCAGAAAATTCTCTAACGTCAAGAATCTTACTGGCTCTTATTCTCAAAAAATTATCTTTTAATATTTTGATTGCTTTCATTCTAATTTTTTCATTAATTGGTTCGGGAACAATAATATCTTTAACGTAAGGATTTTCTATATATACAGAATAAATCCCCAGTTGTATAAGACGCTTAATAT
>CAMKSY010000356.1 GCA_946415545.1 uncultured Pelosinus sp.
TTTTTTATAAAACTAAATTTTCAATTAATTTATAAAAATAAGCAGGAGTTTTACTATTTTAGGTAGAAAGTCTTTGTAAACGTTTACAAGAATAACTGATTAGGAGTCTATGATGGCATATGATAAAGAAAATGATAGAAATGTAACCATTAAAGATGTCGCAAAAAGGGCTGAAGTTTCCATTGCAACGGTGTCGCGAATCTTGAATGGAAAAGACCGAGTCTCGCCATTGTTAACAGAGCGTGTCCTGCTGGCGGCCAAAGAATTGCAATATCAGCCCAATGATGTGGCAAGAGCATTAAAGATAAAAGAATCTCGTAGTATTGGTCTTATTATTCCAGATATCGAAAACCCCTTTTTTCCTGCGCTGGTGAGAGGGGTTCAGGATGCGGCTAAAATACATAATTATGCTGTTATCTTGTGTAATACCGATGGAAAAACAGACGAAGAGAAAAAATATATTCAGTTTTTGTATAGTAAACGTGTGGATGGTATAGCATTTACTGAAAGTGTTGATAACAAAAAAAATATTGCGTTGTTAGATTCATTAGGCATTCCTGTGGTTTTGTTGGATCGGAGAGTAGAGGGAATGAAGGCCAGTGGTGTTAGTACAGATAATCGTTTAGGAGCCTTTATAGCTACAAAGCATTTAATTGATCAAGGTAAACGGCGGATTGCCTTTATTAGCGGATCTCCAAAACTTTCTTCAGGAGCTGATCGGGCAAGCGGTTATCAGGATGCTCTTCTTCATTATAGCATTCAGTATGATAAGAAATTGGCATTTATTGGTTCTTTTACCTATGAGAGTGGTTATAAAGCAGTGGAAAACCTGTTATTGAGCCGCCATCAATTCGATGCTATTTTTGCATCTAACGATATCATGGCTATCGGTGCAATTGAATGCTTGAACCAATACGGCATTCGGGTACCAGAAGATGTAGCCGTTGTTGGTTTTGATGATATACGATTGGCGACATGGTATAAACCGTTATTAACTACAATTCGTCAGCCTGTATATGAGATGGGACAATATGCGATAAAGCTTTTGATAGAGCATATTACAGGTGAAAGAAGCAGTCCGTATGAAAAGATATTTGTACCTGAACTGATGATTCGTCAATCTTCAGGTGGTTTGGAGGAAGCAAAATGAGCACGTTGACAAAACCAATACTGGTTGTGGGCAGCCTAAATATGGATTTAGTGGTAACTGTTGCTGAGCTGCCCCAAAAGGGGGAAACTATTTTCGGGAAAACGTTTACAACCTTTCCTGGAGGCAAGGGCGGCAATCAAGCGGTGGCTGCCGCTAAATTGGGATCGAAGGTAACAATGGTAGGAGCTGTCGGACGGGATGAATTTGGTGAAAGGCTGCGGTGCAGTCTTTTACAAAGCGGAGTAGCTACTTCTTATATAGCTTCAGCTGAAATTTCTACTGGTACAGCATTAATTACAGTGGATCAAAGGGGAGCCAATTCTATCGTAGTCGTGCCGGGAGCTAATTATGCTTGCCGCCAACAAGACATAGATTCAGCTTTGGAAGCGGCAGAGGCGCCTGGAATTCTTCTCGTACAGAATGAAGTACCAGAAACAATTGTGGAATATACAATTACGACTGCCAAGGAAAAAGGCTGGACTACAATTTTGAACCCAGCACCAGCTCGCCATATCTCAGAGGAACTCTTATCCAAAATCGATATTTTGATTCCCAATGAGACAGAAGCATCAGTACTTACAGGCAAAAAAGCTGGTGAATATGATGAAGCGGGACAAATATTGCTAGATCGGGGAGCAGCAGCCGTTATTATTACATTAGGGAGTAACGGAGCCTTGTGCTGTACCGTAGACCAGAAACAGCAGATACTCCCCTACAAGGTAGACGCAGTAGATACAACTGCTGCTGGAGATGCCTATGTCGGCGCACTAGCCACTGCCTTAGCGGAGGGGAAAACAGTGCTGGAAAGTGCAAAATTTGCAGCAGCTGCAGCGGCTATAGCAGTAACTCGGTCTGGAGCCCAGCCATCACTGCCGTGGAGAAATGAGGTAGACGAATTTATCCGTAAACAGGGGGGACAGCAATGAAGAAAATTGGAATATTAAATCAGGGGATCAGCGAAGTCGTTGCTGGTATGGGGCACGGAGATCAGCTGGTCATTGGAGACTGTGGATTACCAATACCGCAAGGAATAAGGCGAATTGATATCGCCTTGATTCCTGGTGTCCCAGGATTTTTAGAAACGCTCCGCGCAATCTTGCAAGAACTAGAAGTCGAGAGTGCAGTGATTGCCAATGAGATGGAGACTGTCAGTCCAAAGATCCATGAGGGCGTGAAGGAACTGTTAGGGAATGTTCCCATTCAACGATGCAGTCACGAAGCATTTAAAAAAATGAATCAGAAGGCAGTTGCTGTGATTCGTACTGGTGAGTGTACCCCTTACGCCAACATTATACTGCACTCAGGTGTCAATTTTTAACTGGGGGGGATTACGGTATGGATCATGAAGTTATTTTAGAAATGCAGAATATCAACAAGGCTTTTCCTGGAGTGCAGGCTTTGAATGATATTAGTTTTGAACTCCGTAAAGGAGAAGTCCATTGTTTATTGGGAGAAAATGGAGCAGGAAAATCGACCTTGATTAAAATTATGAGCGGCGCCCATCAAAAAGACAGCGGTACAGTCCTTTTGCACGGTAAAGAGGTAGATATTAAAGATGCTCACATTTCTCGTGATCTTGGCATTAGTACGATTTATCAGGAGATGAGTTTAATTCCAGGAATGAGCGTGGCAGAAAACATTTTTTTGGGAGAAGAAATTGTCAAATCCCCTTTTTATATTGTTGATAAAGAAAAAATGGAAAAGCAGGCAGAAGAAATCTTCCGTGAAATGAATATCGATATCAATCCTAGAAGAATGGTTAAGGAAATAAGTACAGCCCAGCAGCAGATGGTAGAAATAGCCCGGTCGTTAGTAAAAAAACGTCAAATTATTATCATGGATGAACCGACCTCATCAATTAGTGACAAGGATACTCATGAATTGTTTCGGATCATTCACAAGCTGAAAAGCCAAGGTGTGGCGATTATCTATATTTCTCATCGACTGCAGGAGCTTAGTGAAATTGTAGATCGCATCACTGTCATGCGAGATGGTCAAAATATAGGGACTGTTAACATGAAAGATGTGACAGTTGATCAATTGATTACGATGATGGTAGGGCGGACATTAGAGAAAATGGATAAACCGTCCAGGGATCATATTGGTGAGGTTGTGCTGGAAGTAAAAAATATTAACTGGGGCAATGTTGTAAAAGACGCCAGCTTTATTCTGAAAAAAGGTGAAATTTTAGGATTTGCAGGTCTGGTTGGGGCTGGCAGGAGTGAGCTGATGAGGCTGCTCTTCGGTGCAGAAAAAATGGATGGGGGCAGGATATTACTTCAAGGAGATCAAGTGGAAATTCATTCTCCAATGGAAGCGATAGACTACGGTATAGGTTATCTCAGTGAAGACCGAAAAAGAGATGGGTTAGTACTTAGCATGGGGATTGATCAGAATATTACCATGGCAAATTTGTCAAGAGTGTGTAATGGAATGTTCCTTAGTCGCAAGAAAGAACAGTTAGAGGCTAAGAATAGCGTACAAGCATTAAATGTGGCGACCAATTCGATTCGTAAGTTAGTGAAGTTTCTAAGCGGGGGAAACCAGCAAAAGGTGATTATCGGTAAATGGCTTTTGACAGATTGTCAAATATTGATTTTTGATGAGCCGACTCGGGGAATCGATGTAGGGGCAAGGGCTGAAATTTATAAATTAATAAATGGGTTAGCTCAGTTAGGGAAAAGTATTATTATGGTGTCCTCGGACTTACCTGAAATTATTAGAGTCAGTAATCGGGTTATCGTAATGAATCAAGGAAGGATTGCTGGTGAATTTGAAAATGACGGTACTATTACCCAGGAGGGAATTATGC
>CAMKSY010000357.1 GCA_946415545.1 uncultured Pelosinus sp.
TTGCCATTTAAAGAAAACCCCTAAAGACAAATAACAACAATACTACGTATGAAGAACCTTATAAAACAAATATGGTCGATTAAAATAAAAACTAAGGAGACTGAGTCATAAAACGACTCGATCTCCTTAGTTTTTTAGAAATGCTATATTTTCTTAACTTCTCATACTCTTCCATATACATCATCAAACCGTACAATATCATCTTCCTCTAAATACTTGCCATTCTGTACCTCGATAATTTCCAATGGTATACGCCCTGGATTCTCCAAACGATGTTTCGTAGATAAAGGAATAAAGATACTTTCATTTTCGTGAACCAGCTTTACCTCCTCGCCAAGAGTCACTTTAGCTGTACCACCAGTGACGATCCAATGTTCACTACGATGATAATGCATTTGAAGACTAAGCCGGTGTCCAGGATTTACCATAATTTTCTTCATCTTATATCCAGGCCCTTCACCAAGTACGGTATAACTCCCCCAAGGACGATACATCGTCGTATGTTCGTCGGCCTCACGACGGCCACGACCTTTCAATTCATTTACTAAGTCCTTAACCTTCTGGGACTCCCCTTTCTTAGCCACTACAATAACATCATCCGTTTCCACTACCAGCAGATCCTCAAGTCCAATACCAGCTATCAAGCGACTGCGCCCTAGCATGAGTGTATTCATGCAATCAATGGGAATGCAATCCCCCTTGACAGCATTGCCATCTGTATCTTTATCTAATACATCATAAATAGCATCCCATGATCCAATGTCATTCCAATAGGCCGTTAAAGGAATGGTTACGACTTTGTCGGATTTTTCCGCTACTGCATAATCGATTGAAATGTTCGGCATATTCTCAAACTGATCTAACGCATCGGCATAATTAGTAGAAGCTAATTGATAAATCTCAGGCTGGTGAAGAGCAAATTCTCTCATAATTTGCCCCATAGTAACGGCAAACATGCCAGAATTCCAATAATATCGTCCTGCTGCTACATATTCCTCTGCGACTTCCTGATTCGGTTTTTCTTTAAAGGATTTAACGGCAAAACCATATCCACACGCCTTACCAGTTTCAATGTACCCATAACCAATCTCAGGTTTATCAGGCTTTATGCCAAATGTGACAATATTATCTTGATGAGCCATTTCTTCAGCTTGTCTTACAGACTTGATAAAAAGATCATTTGGGCGAATAATATGATCGGAAGGTGTCACAAACATTACTTCCTCTTCCCCAGCACTCAATTCATCAATACAGTACCTTGTCGCCAATGCAATGGCTGGGGCGGTATTACGACCTACGGGTTCTAATAAAATATGAGCATTAATCGCCCCACAAGCAGCTAACTCTGCCTTAACATGATGAATATATTCCTGATTGGTGACAATCACCATATCCTCCACTTTAGCTACAGGCATAAAACGAGTAATCGTCTGTGCCAGCAAAGATTGCTCAGCGCCAAGCTTCATAAATTGTTTAGGAAAACAAGTACGGGATAATGGGAATAAACGTGTACCCCCGCCACCTGCTAGAATAATAATTTTCAAAAATAAAAGCTCCTCTCCGTATAGATTCTATCTGATCACATTCAATATCTATAATCAATCTCCCTCTTCCAGGAATTCCTCCCAAGCCCAACCTATCCGTTCTGCTGTATATATAGACTATAATACATTCCCTTTTTTATCAATAACTCCTCATGTGTTCCCACCTCAATCACTCTTCCCCGTTCCAGCACCATTATACAATCACATTTCTTAACTGTTAATAAGCGATGAGCAATCATGATCATCGTCCTCCCTGAGGAAATATGATTCAAATTATTCATAATGATACGCTCTGATTCATAATCCAAAGCACTAGTAGCTTCATCAAATATTAAAATGCGAGGATTGGTTAGTATAGCTCTGGCAATAGCGATACGCTGCCGCTGCCCTCCAGATAAGGCTGTGCCTCTTTCTCCTACTATTGTGTCATACCCATTCGCAAGCTCCTGAATGAATTCATGAGCACCACTGGCTTTTGCCGCTGCCATAATATCTTCTATTGGGGCATCCAATCTGGCGGCCCCAATATTATCACGTACTGTGCCGTTAAAGAGAAAATTCTCCTGCAGCACTACGCCAATCTGCCGTCTTAACCAGGCAGGTTCAACTTGTGCTAAATCCACACCGTCTATCAGTATCCTGCCGGATTCCGGAACATACAACCTTTGAATCATCTTGGTTAATGTACTTTTACCAGAACCGGAACGTCCGACAATACCGATACTTGTACCGGCCTTTATATGGATACTTACTTGATACAAAGCCTCTGGCATATCTGGTCGGTAACGAAATGTTACACGGTCAAAGAGAATATCACCGCGGACAGCTGGCAAAGTGGTACGGCTGGCACTAAAGGCAGGCTCAGTCGTCTCATTTAAGATATCACCCAGCCTATCCACTGATACCATGGTCTGCTGAAAATTCTGCCACATATTGACCAGGCGCAGAATAGGAGCAACCACCTGACCTGACATCATTTGAAAAGCAATCAGCTCACCTACCGTCAATTTATCCTGCATCACCTGATAGGAACCAAACCATAAAATAACTAGAATAAAAACCTGCTGTATAAAGCTGCCGATATTACCGGCAATATTACTAAGATTGGCAGTAGCAAAAGCTGTCTTGATATATCTGGCTAGCATTTGCTCCCATTTCTGAATAAACTGTGATTCTACTGCCATAGATTTTACTGTTTGGATTCCGGTAACAGTCTCAATGAGAAAAGCTTCATTCTCCGTCCCAGCAGCAAATTTATCATTGAGTCGTTTGCGGTAAATAGGCGTAACAACCAGATTGAGAATGATATATAAGGGTAGCATTAAAAAGGTAATTAGGCTTAAATAGCTACTATACATGAACATAGCAATGATATACACCACAGCAAAAATAGTATCCAATATCACCGTTAACCCTGAACCAGTAATAAACTGTCGCACATTTTCCAGTTCTTTGACCCTTGCTACCACTTCCCCCACCTGCCAAGTCTCAAAGTATTTAATAGGCAAAGCCGTAATATGACGAAATAATTTTGTACTTAATGCTACATCAATTTTATTAGTGGTATGAGTAAATAAATAGCTGCGCAATCCTGTGAGCCATGCCTGAAATATGGCAACAAAGGCCATGCCGATGATCAATACATCCAAGGTGTTCAAGCTGCGATGTATTAGTACCTTATCTATAATTAACTGTGTAAACATAGGAGTTATTAAGCCAAATAATTGCAGAATAAGAGATAAGAATAATACCTGCCCCAAGAATTTTTTATACCGCCAGATAGCAGGAACAAACCAGGATAAATCAAACCGCCCTTCCGCTTTTGTCTTGGAAGAAACATAGCGACGAGTGAAAAGTATAACTTCACCGTTCCAGGCGTTAAATAAATTTTCCAAGGGCAGCAGAAAAGGATGCTGCCTGTAGGGATCAATCACTACAACTTTTTCATTTTCTCTTCTAACTACCACTATGTAGTTTCCATTCTTTAAAATCACGATAGCCGGTAGTGGGGTCTTAGCAAACCGCTGGTGACTGGTTGTTATTAATCGTGATTTCAAGCCTAGTTCCCCGGCAGCTCGCAATAAAGTCATGGTATCCATGCCCTCTGTACCCGTTACAACATATGCCCGACGAAGTTGGGCTTCATCGGCTGGAATACCCAAAATCTTTGCGATTGTTACCAAACAAATAATTGCAGTATCTAAATTACGCGGTTCTACATGTTGCACGTACTGTTGTTGGCTCATATCCTTATCTCTCCCTTAATGCCTCACTCTGATACTGGCGGAATGGATCAAGGAAGAATTCGATAATTCGTTTTTGCTTGATCTTAATTTCCCC
>CAMKSY010000358.1 GCA_946415545.1 uncultured Pelosinus sp.
ATGTGAGGATCCCCAAACGGGAATAACACTTCCTCGAAGAAGCCTGATTAATTCCTTTGGCGCAGGAGGGGCGTATGCAAACATTATCGTAGAAGAATTCATTGGGGAAAACAACATGAAAGAGGAAGATACGTTTGATACAGAAGTATTGATTATTATTTCAGCAAAAACGGAGTTGAGCTTAACGAGCTATTTAAAGAAACTGCAGGAATTTTTGCAGAGGAATTCGACTGTTTCAATACAAGCTGTTGCAGAGAGAGTACAAAAATTAAACCATGATTTAGATTATAAAATAGCCATTTTAGTATCATCTGCAGAAGAACTGATAGAGAAAATAGCAGTACTGCAACGAACAGGAGAAAGTTCGTCAGCGCGCAATATTTTCACTTCAAGCCCAAGAGTTAATGCAGATTCTCCGAGTGTTTCTGTTGAACAAGCGCTAGAAGAGAAAGATTTAACACAGATTGCTTTGCACTGGCTAACAGGTGCAGCAATAGACTTTAAGCAACTTCATGGGGACCTTAAAAGCAGTTGGGTCGACTTACCCAAATATACTTTTTCTCATGAAGTAGATTTTAGTTTTTCACCAAATGAAAAAATTACTAAAATAGAGAACGAATTTTTTCTCAGACTGTCTGCAAAGATAGCAAGCGGTGAATTATCTGAGGATGAAGTTCAACAAATATTGCTGGCAAAATAGGGAGGGAATAAAAATGGATAGTGCTACATTGAGCCTGCTATATAAGCAAATAAAAGAAGGACAGATTACTAATGAAGATGGTGCAAATCAATTAAAATTATTTGCAACACCCAGTGATCAGAACATAATTCCGACGTCGAGTACAAAGAATGATGATAGCATTGCAGCAGAGACGTATCGATATGATGAGCCTTTCTTAAAAGACCACACAATATTTGGTGAGCAGGTACTTATCGGCATGACTCATGGGAGTCTAGCACTAAATGCCTATTTTAGAGCATATCCTGAAGAACAAAGCGTTCAACTTCATAGACTGAATTTTGTAAAACCGATTGAGATTAGCAAGAATAAACAGGTAGAAGTATTAGTTGATCCGGTGCAGAAAGGGAAGTTGTTTGAATTTCAAATATTATATCGTTACAACTCACTAGAGAAATGGAATCTAACGGCTACCGGAGAATTTCAAAAGGTTTCTTTTGAAAGCGAAAAGATTAACATAGAGAGGATAAAAGAATCCTTAGAAAAATTACACGATTTTGATTCTATTTACGCTAATAATCCGGCGGCGAGACTAGGTGATAGCTTCAAAACCATTACTCAGCTTTACAAAAATCCAGCGCGGACGCTTGCAAGGATTGCTTTAAGCAAAACCTCACTGAGAGAACACCATAAGTACCTTTTGCATCCCCTAATTATTCATAGTGCTTATGTTGCAGTTTCTCCTTTAGTAAAGTCCTTGGATGTAAAGGATAGTTTTTTACCTTTTGGTATTAAGGATATTTATTTTCAGAAAACCAATCCACTAGAAGAATGCTGGTTACTTGTAGATTTGGTGAAGAACTCAGGTGAAATCATTATTTTTGATGCATATGTAATTGATGACAATTCAAGGGTTATTACTAAGATGCTAGGATGTTCTATAAAGCGGTTTCGTTCAATTAGTCAGGATTCGGCAGGAGATAGTCAAAGGTTTAGTATTATAGAAACACCTCAGACTCACGCAATTTCAAATGTATACCATTCTGAATCACGGTCAAGTACACAGGATATTTCCGCTAACATTCAAAAATACCTTATTGATAAACTGAGAAAAATAATCTCGGATCCAACTAGACTATCGAACATAAAGGTTAATCTGATGGACTTAGGTTTAGACTCATCGCAGTTAGTTGGAATCACGAATGAAATCGCGACAGAGACAAGTATTGATCTATATCCAACACTGTTTTTTGAATATCCTAATATAAAAGAGCTTACAGAGTACTTTTCTCAGCATCATCGAGATTTATTCAGCCAGTTATTGGGCACTCAGTCAAAGCACGTTGGAGGTGCTGACATTGTCCATAAAACTGTGGAAACTATGCAGCCAAAAGCCAGAAAAGAATTGTTACAGCCTGCTCCTCCTATACTACAAAAAACTGCGTTAAAGACATCTTCATCCCGAGATGGTATCAAGGATGATATTGCAATCATTGGGATGAGTGGGCGGTTTGCCGAATCTTCCAATCCGGATGAATTCTGGGATCATCTATATCAGAAAAAAGATTTGATGAAAGAAATTCCACTGGATCATTGGGATTATCGTCCTTGGTATGACGAGAATCGCGAAGCAAAAGACAAAACCTATTGTAAATGGGGAAGTTTCATCGATGATGTAGATAAGTTTGATGCTCCCTTTTTTGGTATATCTCGTCGGGAAGCGGAGTGGATGGACCCTCAAATGAGATTGTTACTGCAAAGCATCTATGCTACAGGAGAGGATGCGGGCTGCATTAATCGCTTGAGAGGAACGAATACAGGCGTGTTCGTAGGAGTTTGTTCCCATGATTATATGGAGCGAATCGCTGAGATGAACCTTCCTGTAGATCCTTATATTGGAACAGGTAATTCGCACACGGTTGTTGCCAATCGTGTGTCATTTTTATTTGATTTAACAGGTCCAAGTATGTCAGTGGATACTGCTTGTTCCTCATCATTGTTTGCTCTGCATTATGCTTGTCAGGCACTTAAGAATAAAGAATGTGAAATGGCGTTTGTGGGAGGGGTTAACTTACTCTTATCTTCTTTGCACTACCGTTACTTTAGCAGTATTGGTGCATTATCGCCAACTGGACGTTGTCATTCATTTGATGATGCTGCTGATGGTTATGTTCCCGGAGAAGGTATTGCCAGTGTCTTGTTAAAGCCATTGCACAAAGCAATAAGTGACGGCGATCATATTTACGCAACTATTAAAGGTTCAGCGGCTTTGCATGGAGGCTATACTCCTTCGTTAACCGCACCGAGCGTTGCTGGAGAAGAAAACGTCATTTTAAAGGCATGGGATGATGCAGGGATTAACCCTGAAACCTTAAGTTATATAGAAGCTCATGGAACGGGTACGAAATTGGGCGATCCAATAGAAATTAACAGTCTTAAAAAGGCATTCAGACGATTTACAGAGAAAGAGCAGTTCTGTGCAATAGGATCTGCTAAGGCTAGTATCGGTCATGCAGAGGGGGCTGCGGGAATTGTAGGGATTATAAAAATAATTTTGCAAATGAAATATAAGCAAATTCCTGCTATGCCAAAGTTTAAAAAGATAAACTCTTATGTTGAGCTCGACAAATCTGCGCTTTATATTAATCAGGAGCCAATCGAATGGAAGAGATCAGACGGAGCACCACGCAGAGCTGGCATTAGTTCTTTTGGATTTGCAGGGGCCTATGCACATGTGGTGATTGAAGAACACATTCCCGATGAATTGCCTAGCTCGCTGCTTGCAACCAGTACAGAAAAATCTTTAATTATCCTACTTTCAGCGAAGAAGGAAGAACGCCTCAGAGTACAAGCCCAGCAACTTCTAGCTGCAATCCAGGAGCAACAATTTTCTGATGGTGATCTGATAAATGTTGCATACACCCTTCAGGTAGGACGTGAAGCGATGGAAGAACGCCTAGCTATGATTGTAGAATCAGTGGATGAACTTGAAAAGAAACTTACGGCCTTTTTGGAAAACAAAGATGACATTAAGGATTTTTACCGAGGGCAAGTCAAGCGATACACAGAGACGATGGCTATTTTCGCCAAAGATGACGACCTGCAGAAGGCAGTTGATGTATGGATTACGAAAAGAAAATATTCGAATCTGTTGGACTTTTGGGTAAAAGGATTATCTTTTGATTGGGGCAAGT
>CAMKSY010000359.1 GCA_946415545.1 uncultured Pelosinus sp.
GCCCCTAATCTATATAAAGGGCTTTATAGAATAACAGAGAATCAACAGACTCGCAAAATAGTCGATTTTATAAATGCAGCGAATCAAAAAATGATGGCTGGTTTAATCGATGAGTATCGTCCCCACGGCGTGGTTTGTACCCATCCTTTCCCTCTTGGTGCGGCTTCTGCCCTGCGATATAAGAAAGGCAGCAATTTCACTCTTGCCGGTATCATTACCGATTTTGCGGTGCATCCTTGGTGGATTTCAAGGGGAGTGGATCACTATTTTGTTGCAAATGAAATGATGGCAAATGATCTGAAAGAATATGGTATTCAGAGGAATCAGATCACTGCCAGTGGTATCCCCGTTAACCGAAGCTTTATCCCTGCGGACAGGAGCATAAAAAAACGAGGTTCCAACATTTTAGTTATGGGTGGAGGCTTAGGCTTTGGATCCATGGAAGCAACATTGCACAGACTGGAGAAATTGCCTAAGCCTGTTCATATTACAGTTGTGGCGGGAAAGAATGAAAAACTAGAACAGCACCTAAAAGTAGTAGCAGCTACATTGCATAATGAAATAACGGTATTACCTTTTTCATCTCATATAGACTCCCTTATGAAGACGGCAGACCTATTAATCACCAAGCCTGGAGGGTTGACCTGCAGTGAGGCTTTAGCCGTGAATTTACCTATGGTTTTACTTAATCCATTACCGGGCCAGGAAGAAGCGAATGCGAAATATCTGCATTGCCAAGGATCGGCATTATGGGTACAAGAAGAGAATGACATTGCTGTAAAGGTTGCAGCTATTTTAAATGAAAAGTCAAATATGTTAAAAGACATGCAAGATAAATGCAGGGAAGTAAGCCCCCATAATGCTGGTAGAATCATAACCGAAAAAATGAATGGTCTTCTTAGAAACCGCCGAAAAAGGTTTACTAGCCTGGAATCTTGGCAGAAAGCGGGTGTTCAATAATGCTAAAAGCAGTAGTAGCAACAAGCTTGAGAACTATATCCTTTATGGAGCATCCCGTATGGCAGCAAATTGATTCTTCTTATTGTGTTACTCATCAATACTGCAATGATCAAGCCTTAGGTATTTTACAGAAGAATGGGCATATAAAAGAGGCAATGTTGCTTGCTGCATATTATCAACAGCTTCAGAATGGCGTAATCTGGGCTGATTTAAATTGGAAAAATATCCATCATTTTCTGCATCCCACTACCCGCCGCGGTTTTTGGCATTTTTCTAATGCAGCTTGTGATTATCAGCAATTTTTTTCTATGGCGATCAAGTATATACGGCAAGGTTGTATCGCAAGTTCTATTTTTTACTTAGGTGCTGCAGCTCACTTGGTACAAGATCTGTGTGTCCCTCATCATGCAAAATGCCAACTGTTTGATGGGCATAAAAAGTATGAATTATGGGTGGAGAAGAACTTGCCGAACTTCTCTTTTACGCAAAATGTAAAGATTGATGATACGAATCCTAGTAGTATTCTCGTGAGAAATGCAGCAACTGCTTTAGAATTATATTCTTACGTTAATGCAGAAGCTAAAATTGAACAATATAAGCACGCAACAGCAATCCTATTGCCCCTGACCAATCAAAGCACAGCAAATCTTTTTTGTTATTACTTTGCCAAAGTCAAAAAAATTCTTGGTACTTCATCCCTGGACTCATTATTTAAAGATGTTCTCACTCCATTTTAATTGCTGTCTAGTGGGAAATCGCTATGTATTTTAGAAAATAGAAGCAAGGTTATATTTCATGTATAAGGTTAAGTGAAGGACGGTTATGCCTATCTAGGTATAATCGTCCTTTTTTACGATTCTCAACAATTGGTCATTGGGAGCGTAACGAAGCAATTCCCCACTTACGTGAGAGATTGCTTCACCTTGTTCACAATGATACAAGATATGTCTGCAGTAAAACAACTTCATTTTCTGCCTAGGCAACTGGCAAAAATCCAAGTTTTTGTTATGGTCTTACTACTAAGTGAATATACAATAAGGAGGTGATAGAAATATATGAGGAGAGGGAAAGCTGCCTTATTATTAACTAGCTGGAAAATTGCCAGATCCTATTGGCTTTCAGAGGAAAAGTGGTCTGCTTGGGGCTTACTCGTTACGGTTATTGCCTTGAATCTGGGAATTGTATATATGTTAGTTTTAATCAATACCTGGCAAGTCAATTTTTATGAGGTTATACAAAGTCATAATTATCAAGGTTTTATGAAGTCCATTGGACATTATTGTATACTGGCAGCTTGCTTGGTCGTAGTGCGAGGCTATCAAATTTATACGCGAATGATGCTGCACATCGGATGGCGGCGATGGATGACAGAACGATACTTATCTGATTGGCTGGCTCATAAAACCTATTATTTATTGCAGCTTTCTCAAGAACATGATATGGATAATCCTGATCAGCGTATTAGTGAAGATATCGAGATGTTTGTTTGGCTTACTCTTAGGCTCTCGTTGGATTTGTTGCAAGATTTGGTGACTATTTTGTCGTTTATTGTGATTTTGTGGAATTTATCAGGTATAATTACCCTATCCGTTGCTGGATATGAAATCCCTATACAGGGGTATTTAGTCTGGGTAGCTATGCTATATGCAATGGGAGGGACCTATTGGACAGTCAAGACAGGACGTCCTTTGGTCAAATTAGATTTTGATCAGCAACGTTATGAGGCAGACTTTCGTTTTAGCTTAATGAGATTAAGAGAAAATGCAGAAAGTATTGCTTTATATGGCGGGGAAAGGCAAGAAAAATGGAGTTTTCATCAAGGCTTCGGCAGAATTGTCGCTACCTATCAAAAGATTATGAAGGTTCGCAGGTCGCTAACTTGGCTTACATCTTCCTATACGCAGATTTCATCTATTTTTGCCTCGATTGCGGCAGCACCTCGTTACTTTACCAGCCAGATTCATTTAGGACAAATGTTTCAGATTGTAGATGCCTATCGACATGTACAAACAGGATTCTCCTTTGTTGTGGATAGTTTTACACTTCTTGCCCAATGGCGGGCGGTCGTTAATCGCCTTAATAATTTTTTAGTAAGTATGGAAATGGTTCGCGGTCAATTACCTAGAGCATACAAACTAAATATTTCCCGGGAAAAATCTCTTGTATATTCTGCATGCAATCTTCAGATATTCTTACCAGAGGGGTCGCTTCTAATAAAAGATCTATCATTATCGATAAATCCTGGTGATAAATTATTAATCATGGGAGAATCCGGCTGTGGCAAAAGTACATTGCTGCGTACTTTTGCCGGTATTTGGCCCTATGCTTCTGGCAAGATCATCGTACCTGATAAGCAAAAAGTAATGTTTGTTCCTCAAAAGTCGTATCTGCCTTGCAGTTCTTTACGGGAAACTCTAGTCTATCCAGATATCGTTAAGGAAGATAAGGATAAAGTAATGCGGGAGATTCTAGTCATGTGTAAGCTAGCCCATTTAACAGATAAATTACATGTTGTAGCTGATTGGGGGCATACCCTTTCCTTAGGAGAGCAGCAAAGGGTTGCTTTTGCTAGAGTGCTATTGCAAAAACCCAATTGGCTGTTTTTGGATGAAGCTACATCGGCTTTAGATGAGGGTACAGAGCAAGCTATGTATAAGATGATCGTTAGTACCATGTCAAATGCTGCCATCATAAGTGTTGGCCATCGCAGCACTCTGATGAATTATCACACGGTAAAAATGGAGTTAAATAAGATGGGAAGTTGTGTAGTCACAAAAATTCGAAATAGTAAATGATCAACAAATAAAAAGATCGCACAAAAGGGAGGCTTATCCTCCATTTTACGCGATTTTAATAAATCATTTATTCATAGCAGTAACGTAACACAATATACTTGTGTTAC
>CAMKSY010000360.1 GCA_946415545.1 uncultured Pelosinus sp.
GCAGACTATGCTGCATAAAATAAAACAAGAACAAGTACCTTCCGATGATGTTTGGGATCTTTTTCATAAAATAATCACAGTAACATTTCAGGTTACTAAATCATATAAAGAAGTATTGTCACTTTGTTATTCGGGTCTGGCCATTGACAATACTCTTAGTGAGTGGGATCGTATATACAATCCTTACTATTCTTGGCTCGCAGAGATTCTTGCTAAAGGTATTGAGCAGAAAGCCATTCGCCAGGATGTAGATCCTCTGTTTGCGGCTAGGATGGTGATTGATTTGATTGAAAGCTCTGCTGAACAAATCTATTTATTTAATAGGCTGGATAAGCCTCTTCCTGAACATCAACAAGATTTATTTACTTTCATTCATCATGCTTTAGAGCATAGATGATTTTTGCAATAAAATGACTGACGATCATTCATTGTCGAAATAAGGATCAACCAGTTGTGTGTTCCCCATCGATTTCTAGGGATGATCTGAAAATTAATTTTTTTAAGGATGTGTTATTATGGGCTGAATTCTTGTCTTCGCGGCAGCAATATTAGAAATTCTTTGGGCATCAATGTTAAAAGACGCCGATTCAGTAATGATGTGGATACTGATTTTTATTTTAATTGTTACTAGTTTCTTATTGCTTATTAAAGCTTATAAGTTCATTCCTGTTGGTATTGCTTATGCTGTTTTCGTTGGTATTGGTACGGTAGGAACCTATATCATTAGTATAACGGTTCTTGGAGAAGCAACTTCCAAGCAGCAAGTCGGATTCTTAATTCTCTTACTTATTGGAATCATTGGTCTTAAATTGACCACTAAGGGGGAACGAGAATAATGGCTTGGATCTATATTGTATTAGCTGGATTAGAAGAGGTTATTAGTGTAATTGCCATGAAGTATGTTGATGGCTTTAAAAATAAAAAACCTATTGCTGTAATGGGTCTTGGATTTATGGCTAGCTTTTATTTTTTATCCCAAGCAATGCAGGAGATTGCAATCGGCATTGCATATGCTGCATGGTCCGGCATTGGCACCATTGGAATTGCAATTGTTGGTATTATGCGATTTAAAGAAAAGATGAATGTCTTGCAATTTATATTCTTAAGTTTAATCCTGGTTGGTGTAGTTGGGTTACAGCTAGCTTCATAACTTTGATTTATAGCCCGAAAGGGCTTTTTTATATTCCCTCTGATATTAGAAGAAGAAAACGCTGGGAGCTTAAGGGTTTACCCCCTAAGCTTCCAGCGTTTTCTTCTTAGCCTTTAATAATTTATTATCTGGCTTTAATCGACCCAATTCATAGCACGCTTAACGGCTTTTTGCCAACCTCTATATAATGCTGTACTTTGGGCAGCATCCATCTTAGGCTCGAAGCGAGTATCAAGCTGCCAGGTTTTAATAAGTTCCTCTTTAGTTCTCCATATGCCGACAGCCAAACCAGCAAGATATGCTGCACCAAGAGCTGTAGTCTCTGTTATCTTAGGGCGGTCAACACAAACGCCTAAAATATCAGCCTGGAATTGCATTAATAAGTTGTTCAGAGCAGCACTTCCATCGACTTTGAGCGTTTGCAATCGAATCCCTGAATCGCCTTCCATGGCACTCAATACATCTTTGGTTTGATAGGAGATTGAGTTTAATGTTGCACGAACAACGTGAGATTTACTCGTTCCACGAGTCAACCCTAAAATGGCTCCACATGCTTTCATATCCCAATATGGTGCACCAAGCCCCGCAAAAGCAGGTACCACATACACACCGGCTGTATCTTTTACTTTTTGGGCATAGTATTCAGAATCAGGAGCAGCTTCTAGTATCTTTAAGTCATCACGCAGCCATTCAATCGCAGACCCAGCCACAAAAACACTGCCTTCTAACGCATAGGTTACAGTGCCGTCAAGACCCCAGGCAATGGTCGTCAACAAACCATTTTTAGATTCAAACAAATCTGCGCCAGTATTCATCAATAAGAAACAGCCTGTACTATAGGTATTCTTCGCCATTCCAGGGCTAAAACACGTCTGACCAAATAAGGCTGCCTGTTTATCACCTGCAGCGCCCGCAATCGGTACAGCATTCCCGAAGATTTTGGGATCCGTTTTTCCGTATACTTCGCTGGAGGACTTGACCTCCGGAAGCATGCATGCCGGTACGGTTAGATATTCCAGCAGTTTTTCATCCCATTTCAGCTCACGAATATTGTACATTAAGGTACGAGAAGCATTGGAATAATCGGTAACATGTATTTTCCCATCTGTCAATTTCCAGATGAGCCAGGTATCAATAGTCCCAAATAACAATTCACCATTTTCGGCCTTTTCGCGAGCACCTTCCACATGATCTAGAATCCATTTTACTTTTGTTCCAGAAAAGTAAGCATCAATCACCAAGCCTGTTTTTTGCTGAAATTCCGGTTCTAATCCTTTTGCTTTTAACGCAGTACAAATATCTACTGTCTGACGAGATTGCCAAACAATAGCATTATAGATCGGTCTGCCCGTTTTTTTCTCCCAGACTACCGCTGTCTCTCGTTGATTCGTTATGCCAATGGCAGAAAGATCAGAAGCATTAAGACTCGCCTTTTCCAGAACCTGATTTGCAACATCCACTTGGGTACTCCAAATTTCATCTGCATCATGCTCAACCCAACCTGCCTTAGGATAAATCTGTGAAAATTCTTTTTGTGCCACAGCTATTAGGTTTGAGTTTTGATCAAAAATAACAGCCCTGCTGCTGGTTGTCCCGGCATCAAGTGCCATTATATATTTATCGGCCATAAGATCACTCCTTATCAATTAGCATATTGTCAGCTCTATAAGTACATCTACTCCCTTTTCGATCACAACGCTTTTCATTATATGCTCTTTTGCTTCAAAACAAAAATAGCTACAAAGAGAGCCTAAAGGCATATTTAAAAAGTATCCCGCTATTTTAGTTATATTTCTTCTATTTTTGCTCAAGTACAATGCTTTTACTATAAGTACTTTCACCATGATTCCTTTTTCTTATTCTTGAATTGATCTTTTCGCGCAAAAAATATATGATGGCAATAGAAATTAAAACAGCGCAATGTAAAGTATGGAGGGATTTGGTGGATATTAAACAAGCAATCTTAGATAGGAGAAGTATTCGTTCCTATCAGGATCGATCCGTTCCACGAGAATTGATCGAAGAACTACTAGAATTAGCTGTAAAAGCTCCTTCAGGAAAAAATCGTCAACCGTGGAGGTTTCTTGTCTTAGAGGGCCATAAGAAAGATATGTTGGCCACGATTATGGCTGATAAAGTCCAGTACCGAAAGCAGAAAAACTTAGATATTGGCAGCTGCGAGATAAGTATAGCTGCCATTCAACAAGCATCGTCAGTGATTTTGGTCTTTAACGCCTTCTCTAAGATTGAAGAAGATTATAATCATTATCGTTTATTAACAGATACCCAATCCATTGGGGCCGCCGTTCAAACCATGCTCTTAGCTGCACAGAATTTGGGACTAGGAACGCTTTGGATGTGTGATATCTTTTATTCCGAAGGTGAGATATGCACCTGGTTAGAATGTAATGATGAGCTTATCGCAGGGGTAGCTATCGGTTATCCAAATCAATCGCTCTATCCACGTCCTCGAAAACCATGGACAGAAGTCACCGAATGGCTGCGCTAAAAGAAGAACCGCGAAAAAACGCGAAGACTTAGTCTTTGCACTTTTAGCGGTTCATTGCTCTTTTTAACACCTGTTTTACTACAACCATTACAATGGTCTAATTACCTCTTACCCTCTCCCCAATTTTGATTTCATGACGAACTTGATCATTAGGCAAATCCCAATTCGTAAGAAGTTTATACTTTTTGGCGTAAGGCTTAAAT
>CAMKSY010000361.1 GCA_946415545.1 uncultured Pelosinus sp.
AATGAATACGAGTGTCAATCAACAATTACGCTCTATGGATCGATCATTGAACGATAGAATGCATAAGAACAGGCTGTACTCCAGAATCATGGAATACAGCCGCTAGCGATTAACCAGTCAGTTGACTGGTCAATTCTATTATATTTTTTAAAACGGTTATCTTAGGAATAGAGGGTCTGTGTAAGAATGGAGGCATCTGTATAACATCTGCTGATAATGACTCAAAGTCCCATCTTATAAAACCTCGTATCCACTTTCATAATCGGAAATGTATCTGGCAATCCCTCTTTTGCTACTTGAATAAATTTATTTTTTTCATAAAAATGATGTGCGGCTACGAATTTCTCGGTGGTTCCCAGGTAAATTTCACGTATATTATGCTCACTAGTCCATGAGATTAGCTGTAATAACAGCAGCTTGGCTATATTATGCTCTTTTCCTCGATACTCTGCTTTCACAAACATTTTTCTTAATGCACCTTGCTGATTTCCAATATCGATCAACGCAATCGTTCCTACAATCTGCTGCTCATAAATAGCAATCCAAAAATTCCCGCCTCTAGTTTGATAGACATTAGGTATATCACTTAAATCCGGCTGATCTTCTTTGCTGATTGGGATGTTAAACTCACTTTGCTGAATGGTGAGAATTAAGTCAATCACTTCATCTTGATATTCTTTAGTAAATTTCACTACTTTAACAGTTTCCAATTGATATTCACCTCTCTATAAAATGACCTCTTGCAGCATAAATTCTGTACTACTTGCTACGAATCAACTTCAATAGTAAGATACTCACTTCTTAAATATTATTATTTCAGTTTGGTATGAATAATTTTCATTTAAGTGATTGACATTTCAACTACTTAAATTTTAATACCAACTAGTTGAAATGTCAACCAGTTGGTATTAAAATACTTTTTATAAAGCTAAAAAAAGAGGCAGCACATCATTCTATTAATATCTCTAACATCTTTCTACGATTATTTATAAACTCTTTCATTACGATATAATGCTCTGTTTCTTCATATGCAACCGCTTCGATTTTATTATTTGCTATTTGTAATATGGTTGCTCCTGGATACCCCATTATGATAGGAGAATGAGTTGCAATAATAAATTGCGATTGTTGATCCGCTAAGTCATGCATTCTCAAAATCATTGCCATCTGTCTCATGGGAGATAAGGCAGCTTCTGGCTCATCCAATAGATATAGACCTCTACCTTTGAATTTATTCATAAATGTCGCAAAGAAAGCTTCCCCATGAGATTGCTCATGCAATGACTTTCCTCCATAGTAATGGCTTACTTGAAGCTCATCAATTTGCGTTGCCAGATTATAAAAGGTTTCAGCACGCAAGAAAAATTCATTTTTCGGTTTTCTTACACCTCGAATTAATCGAATGCATTCATGTAACTGCGAATGAGAATTTCTCGTAGAAAAATTAAAGTTGCGAGTTCCGCCCTCAGGATTAAGTCCCCAGGCAATCGCAATTGCCTCCAGCAGTGTAGATTTTCCCGTACCGTTTTCTCCCACAATACATGTCACCTGTGAATGAAATTCCAGCTTATCTAAATCATGAAAAATCGGCAACGAAAAAGGATATTGATCGAAGCTTTCGACTTGATCTCGTAATAATTTTATGGAACGCAAATAATGCTCTGTGGTTACTTTATTCATTGATTTTTCTCCTGCTTTCTCATCGATTCCTTAACTACTATATTACTGCTGCAAGCTTTTATAATACAACCATTTTTACTGGCAAACATACAATGGAGATTGCTATCGAATCATAACCGGTGTACCGACTCTGACCATTGCAAATAATTCTTCAACATGATGGTTATGCATACGAACACAGCCTAAAGAAACTAATTGGCCAATTGACCAGGGAGCACGGTTGCCATGGATACCATAATTAGGATCAAAATTCAGTCCCATCCAGCGTGTTCCCAGCACCCCCCCAGGATTTAAAATTTTAGTAGCTATTGCATAATCTCCTTCTGGTGTAGGTGTTGACGGCTTGCCGATAGCTACTGGATAATTGCGTAATTGATTATTTCCGTTAAACAAGGTAAGCTGACGAGTTGGTTTATGAATTAAAATCCGACCTCGTGCCAAAGTCAGGTCGGCTCTGTGGCGAATATCTTTTGTTGGGCTTATTTCTAATATATCAGCACCATATAAGCGGCAATATGTGATTGGGTCTAAAATGCCTGTTGGTACCAGCTTTTCTGATTTTTGGAACTGCAGAATGGCCTCGCCTATTTCATTCGTGTAGGTATTTTGCTCAATTCCGTGATAGAAGCCTTTTATGTTGAGAAGACGCTGAATCTGCCCTAACATAGGTTGCCTGATTCCTCTTGAAAGATTCATCTCAGCCAATGAATATGGTAAATACATTTTTCTAATATTCATATAGTCGTCCTCCATATAACAATTCTGATCATGATCTATTATATGCTTGGACAGGTATATCTGGTGTTTTTTAAAAATAAGCGTTCGATATTTTGGCACTATTTTCTCGAAGACGATCTATTATTGCTAGGAGTGATTGCATTAAAAATGGCTATAATAATAGATGATATCTCAAACCATTGGCAAATAACAGTAAATAGTAAAGGAATGAAGAAAACGATGCAGGCAATAAACCGTATTATATGCCCAGGCTGTAATGATGACCATCTTATATTAAAATATGTAGCTACATATGAATATTCATATATTCTAGATTCAGATGCTCCGGGTCTTAAAAACACAAATGAACTCCTTCCTCATATGTACGATAAACGCGAGCAAAAAGATACGCAGCAGTATATCGAGTGCAAAACTTGCGGAATCAGCTACCCCTGCTATTTTGACAGCTGGACTGATAGAATGAATAAGAAAGTGCTGCAAGATGCTGTCAACGCAGCCTACTTGGCAAGACAGGATTCGGATAATCCCTAATTGGTGCACTATAACTCTCATGCATATTAGGATATCGTACCATTTCAAATCATCAATATTACCTTATTTCAGCATGATCGCTATCTTTATCAAAAAAATGATCAAAAATTAGGGGTGCCTTTAATTGGCATCCCTACTCTAAAAATGTTGTAATATAAAAATTAGATTGTAAAAAGAGATTGAACATCTTGCATGTTGATCGATGCTTTAGTATTGTTAAACCGAATTATTTTTATGCTTTCCCACAGGCATTGTTTTTCCTGTACTGATTTGGTATATATATCCCAATTATTTAATTTCCATTGATCTCTATCGGCAGCTCTTTCTATCATTCTAGACCTTAATATGGGAAAGTCTACATGGACTTGAAACACGATAGGCGTCACATTCTTCCAATCATAGGTTTCTCTTAGCTGATCAATATAATGAACATTTGAAAAATAGCTGATAAACGGAGCATCAACCACAACAGATTTTCCAATCTGAATGTTATCATTTGCAATATCTAATAGTGTTTTATATTCTAGTTCCAGTATAACATCCCTGTAGAAAGCACACTCCCGATTATCAGAGGAATATCCATTTAGTTCTAGCAACTTTTTTGTAAATGTATTGCAAACAACATCTTTATCTAAGTAACAAAAATCAAATTGTGATGCTATACTCTTCCCAATAGTAGATTTACCTGATGCAGGCAGACCTATAAGAAATACTATAATTGGCTTCAAAAGAAGTCTCTCCTTAAATACAATTTATAAGACTAGCTTTTTTATACGCCAATCTGTTCAAACCTGAACTGAATACTCCATTACTACTTTTGAAAATCCTTTAGCCCGTTCCGTTAACGTTTCAAACTCTCCGGTGGTAATGAGTTCTCGATCTGTAAGTCTTCCCCCTATC
>CAMKSY010000362.1 GCA_946415545.1 uncultured Pelosinus sp.
CGATTGTATTTTAATAATTGCTGGTAATAGCTTGGATTTGCTTGTGAAATCTCAACATCTAAAAAACGCCTACGCATAGCAGGCATCCCTTTTATTAGCATTAAATCTTCAGGAGAAAATAAAACAACATTTAGTATCCCAATGAGTTCCCGAGGTTTTATTGCATAATGATTTGATATGATTTCTTTTTTCTGACTATTGCTCAACTTCATGACCAAGCTATTTTCAATATTCATGCGGGAAAATTCAATTGTAATACTGCCATCTTCCTGCTGCCAGCGAATCATCTCAGCATCTATATTCGTACGATGAGAGCGTCCCATTGCACCATAATAAATAGATTCAAGGATATTGGTTTTTCCTTGTGCATTTTGCCCAATAAATATATTAATTCCTTGGGTAAAATCTAAGGAAAGGTTTACATAATTTCGAATGTTTCTCAGAATTATTTTATTAACTTTCATGGTAACACCTTTTATTCAGTCGTTACTTTCCATTTTCCAATATCTGTAATTTCAACAATATCACCAGGTTTTATTTTTTTACGTCGTTCATGGATTTGGGCACCATTAATAAAGACAAGACCATCTTCAATCAATAATTTAACTTGTCCACCGGATTCAATAATTCCTGCCCATTTTAAAAATTGATCCAACTGAATGGTGGCTGTAGTTATTGCGATTTCTTCCATTTAGTTTGTCCTCACAGGCGTAATGATATAGTTGTAAGTTTCATCATCAATCGGTTTAATACTAGCAGGACTAAGAGGTGTATTCAAAGAGAATATGAGCTGTTCACTGTTAATATTTTTTAAAATATCCGTAACATACTTCGCATTAAAAGCAATTTCAACTTCATTGCCTTGAACGATTGTTCTTACTGTTTCACATGCTTTACCGATATCAGGGTTGTTAGATGTAATAATAACACAATCATTTTTAAAAGCCAATTTAATAATATTATAATCACCATCTCTTGCTAATAACGAAACACGTTCCACTGCATCCATAAATGCATGAGTATCAATTGTGATCGTAGTAGCAAAACTAGGGGGAATTACTTTATTATAATCGGGAAATTGTCCTTCAATTAGACGAGAAATAATATAAATATTGTCAAAGGCAAAAGATACTTGGTTCTTTTGGCAATAGATTGTTACATCCATAGGAACATCCGAAATCATGATACGTGCTAATTCATTTAATATCTTAGCAGGAATAATCATTTTAATACTATCGGTATTATGACCAAGATGGTCTTTTTTTATTGCTAAACGATGAGTATTGGTAGCTACCATATTTACCTCATGCTGATTAATTTCAAGTAATCCGCCCGTAAAAATGGGACGTGACTCATCAGTAGAGCAGGCAAAAACGGTTTTCTTGATCAATTCTCTTAATATATTATCTTTAACACTTATCACAGTATCACTTGTTGGTTTCTTTAATACGGGAAATTCTTCTGCCGGCAAGCTTAATAAATTAAATTGAGCTTGATTCGAAGTAATTTGAATAGTTCTGTCTTCTGCACTTGAAGATATTTCAATCATTTCTCCTGGTAATTTACGAACTAACTCTTGAAAATATCGTCCAGAGATTACTACTGTACCTGGTTCTTCAATTGTAGCTTCAATAATGCAGCTAATGCCAATTTCATAATTTGTTGCTTGTAATTCTAATTTATCATCAAAGGCAGATAGATAGATACCTGTCAGAATAGGCATTGGAGTTTTAGTAGCAAGAGCTTTTTGTACTGTTTGTACAGCGTGGTTTAATTGCTCCTTTGTGCAGGAGATTTTCATTTTTAGTCCTCCATTCGGTATATTAATACTAAATAATATATATATTAATAGAATAGTCGTAATAGTAGTAGGGGGTGTAGATATGTTAATAACTCTAAAATTGCCTTATGCACAATAAAAAATGCTTGTTAATAACGTGTCAGTAACTACTATAGGGGTTATCCACAAATCCACAGCTTTTTACTGTTTATAAATTATCAACAAATAATGTACAGGCTAGTCCTACTGTTACTAACAGAGTTATACACGAATCGTCAAAGAAAGAGTGAATAATGTGAGTAAAATAGCACTTTTTGTGACATATAAGCGAATAAAGATATTAAGTATTTTCAATTCGTTTAATTAATTCCTTGATTGTATTGCTTAATTTAATATCCGCATTACGCTCACGGCTGATTTTGTCATAGGCATGAATCACCGTTGTGTGATCGCGTCCGCCGAACATTTCTCCAAGTCTCGGAAGTGAAGTCTCTGTTAGTTCTCTGGATAAATACATGGCAATCTGTCTAGGGTATGCAACATTGCGAGTCCTTTTTTTAGCCAGTAATTCATCAATTTTCAATTTAAAGTAAGAAGCGATGGTTTCTTGAATCAGCTCTACCGTAATTTGCTTAGGCTTGCCATGAGGAAAAATGTCTTTTAGTGCTTCTGTTGCCAGATCAATATCAATATTCTGATTGGTCAGGGAAGCATAAGCCATTACTCTAATTAATGCACCTTCTAACTCTCGAATATTATTGTCAATACGGCTTGCAATATATACCATAACGTCATTGGATACATTTAAATGTTCCATAATTGCTTTTTTGCGTAAAATGGCAATTCGAGTTTCTAAATCTGGAGGTTGAATGTCAGTAATCAGACCCATCTCAAAACGGGAACGCAGTCGATCTTCTAATGTTTGAATCTCGCGAGGCGGACGATCACTTGACATGATGATTTGTTTATTTGCTTCATGTAATGTATTAAAGGTATGGAAAAATTCTTCCTGAGTATGTTCTTTTTTTGCTAAAAATTGAATATCGTCAACTAAGAGAACGTCAATATTACGATACTTTTGACGAAAACTTTCAGGATTACCATCTCTAATGGAATTAATTAGCTCATTGGTGAATTTTTCACTAGAGATATACAGCAATTTCAAATGTGGATGATTCTTTAAAATTCGATGACCAATAGCGTGCATAAGATGCGTTTTTCCTAGTCCAACACCGCCATATACAAAAAAAGGATTGTATGCGTTGGCTGGTGCTTCAGCAACGGCTAAGGATGCAGCATGAGCTAATCGGTTTGAATTACCAATAACAAAAGTTTCGAAAATATATTTAGGATTTAAGATCGCCATTGATTCTTCTGCTGGATTTTGATTTAGAGAAAAATTTTGGTCAGATTCAGAAGATGGCTTATAGATGTGAGGTTGTTTGGTTGTAGACATACTCGTTTGCACAAGATCAGGTTCTTTATCATTTTCCGGTTTTAATAGCAGCTGGGATGGAGTAGTTGCCGGAATTATTTCTTGCGAAGCGGAAGGTACAGCTGTTTCGTCATCTATATCTAAATTAGTAAAAATTATCGTTAAAGGCTTATTGGTAATATATTGAACTGTAGAGGAAATGATAGGAAGATAGCGAGATTCAAGCCATTCTTTAATGATTTGTTTAGGAGTTCCAATTTCTAATGTAGTCTCGGTTAGTTTAAGAGGGATGGTGGGTTTTAGCCAAGTATCAATCATTAGCTTTGATAATTCTTGTTCTAGTTTTTTTAATACCTGTTCCCATACGATTGTCGCTTGCAGGGTATCGTCCATACATTCAATCCTTTCTGTGCTATACAAATAATATAAAAATTAAATTGTCTTAGTCATATAAAAAGATAAAACAATAATATAATGAGAATGTTTTATCAAACATAAAATAAAGACGATTTTAAGAATTATTAAAATAATAATGACTCTATCAACAAATTTAATTAACAGTCTAATAAGTTATCCACAAACTTATTAACAGATGTGAATAACTTATTT
>CAMKSY010000363.1 GCA_946415545.1 uncultured Pelosinus sp.
AATATTTTTACCACAAAAGCAAAATAGGACTACTTTACCGTAGTCCTATTTTATCTTTCATAATCCTTTTCTATACAGAATTATCTTCTATTCTTTTTTGCTCTGATATGGAACTTTTTTGCAATGTTTTTATTCTTGTTTATGATTACTACGAATTTCATTCCGATACTGATTTGGCGTCATCCCCATAGTCTGGCGAAATACACGACTAAAGTAGCTGGCATCTTGATATCCTACCTCTGCAGCAATTCGTACTGCCGTAAAATCGGGATTCTGCAGCATTTTCTTTGCTTTTTCAATTCTTACTTTGGTCAGAAAATCCACAAAATTAAATCCCTTCTCTTGCTTGAAAAGCCTGCTAAAATAAAAGGGACTTAAATGCACCGTTTGAGCAACTTCTTCTAAAGATATATTCTTATGATAGTTTTTCACAATATAATCACATGCTTTATTAATAACTCTAAGATTCATACTGCTTCTATTTTCAAGCATATTGTCCATAAAGTGATCCAAAGAAGCAAACATCCATGCCTCTACCTGTGTTTTATTATTACAATCATGCAAGTGATTTATACAATTTAAATTCAATAGTGTTAATTGCTCTACATTGGCACCACCTTCTACGGCTGACCGAGACAGTACAATTAACAGTTCCAGCACACATGCTTTAATTGTGTCCATATTCGCTTTACTGGCAAATATTCCATCTAACAATTCATGCAGCGCTTCTTTTGCTTGTTTTCGATCACCACAGCGCACTTTATCAAGCACATTTCTCTCATAGTGAAAAGGGTAGTTAAAAGGTCCTGTCGTCAGATAGGGTACATCCTCGACGTGAATGATCTGGCTATCACCTAGATAAAATCGCTGCTGCTGGGCATGCAAAGCTTCTAAATAAGACTTATGGATTTCTCTTGGGTCACTGTAATACCGCCCTATTCCGATAGTAATACTGATATTCATGGCTTGTGCAATACATTCTTGTATATCTGCAGCAATTCTTTGGGCATTACTTTTTATTCGCTCTTCGCTTTCCACTTCAGCAAAGCCCAATAAAACAATCAAATTGTCACTGCCAAATGGGGTAACCAATGCATAATCGCCAGCCACACTACAAATCAGCTTGTAAATTTTTTGTTTAATCATTTGCTTTTCTAATTCGCTATCACTTGAAGTAAGCTGCTTAAAATTATCAACATCAATAACCAAGACGACACCAGGGTCTACATTCATTCCCAGAAAACGAGATCGTTCTTGAAAATGCTCTATTTCTTTAATATTTCCAGAAATCAAATCATAGACAAAAGACATTTGAATAAAGGGAATGGCATCTTCTACACTTTTCCGCAAAGAAGCTTCTTCTTGTTTTTTCCGCTTCAATTCATCTATTTTTTGAATGGTGAGCTCTAAGGTATGCATAATGTCATCTGGACGAACCGGCTTTAAAAGATATTCTACGACTCCAATCGTTAATGCTTGTTTTGCATAACTGAATTCATCAAAAGCCGTAAGCATGATAATTACAGTATCAGGCGATAAAGCACGAATGCGTTTTGCCGCTTCCAGCCCATTCATTTCCGGCATGCGGATATCCATTAAAACAATATCTGGTCTTTGCGCAGCAGCGATCTGAACAGCACTCTTTCCATCTCCCGTTTCGCCAATTACCTTTATGGCAGGACATTTTTGCGTAACAATAAAATGTAAGGCCTGCCTTTCTAATTGTTCATCATCTACAATCAATAATGTATACATTCTTTTCTCCTTACTGCACTGCTCCTACATTAGACTGTAGGGAAGACGGATATAAATGCTCGTCCCTTCCCCTAGTTTGCTGTCCATCGTAAGACCGTATTCATTACCGAAGTAATGCTGAATTCGCTTGTGAACATTAATAATTCCTAAACCTGTCGTCTGCCCATGAATATGTTTACGTTTTTCTGCCTGGAAAATGGCTGCAACTTCCTCAGAGGATATACCAATGCCAGTATCCCTGACAACAAGAATAACCTCTTCTCCCTCAAGTCGTCCGCTAATGTGAACCACGCCACCTTCCACCTTGCTTTCCAGCCCGTGAATAATGGCATTTTCTACTAAAGGTTGAAGTGTCAGGGGAGGTATGTTCATTTCCATAATAGACGCATCCACATCAATATAGGTCTGTATACGTTCGCCAAAACGCATTTTCTGGATCAGTAAATAATCTTTAATGGATTTTACTTCTTGTTCTAACGTTCTTAATATTTCTATATCCCGCAAATTATTGCGTAATAAATCCGATAGAGCATAGACTACTTCCTGAGTCTGACTGGCTCCCTCTAGCATTGCTAAACGAGCTATGGTATTTAAGGTATTGAATAAAAAATGTGGGTTGACCTGAGATTGCAATGCTTTTAACTCCGTAGCACGAAGCATTGTTTCTAATTCCGCCTTGGCCTTTATCTCTTTTACAAGGTTCTTGCCCGCAAGATTGGCCACACCAATTTCTACAATATAGTTGGACATGATGTAGATTAGATCGGCTGCTGCCTTTATACGTTTTTCTGGCACGACTTCCACAATATCAAAAAATTCCGATAATCGTTCTGACTCCAGTCCCAGATCCTCTGTGCAGCAGAACATATTGCTTTTAACATCATTTACTTCCTGAAGCAAAATAACTTGTCCCGCGAGAAATGCACCAATATATTGATTCTCTACAACTATAGGAGCCGCTAAATCAGTCAAGCCAGCATGACAGGTATACACAAAAGGTTTCTGATTACGCCGTCCCCCTTTATCATCACATTGCACACACCGGGTTAACCCTTGAGGAAGAGAACGGACATAACTGCAAAACTTCGTGAAATTACTAGGTTTCGTAATTGGATTGCCTTCCGGATCAACAATGACTGCCGCCAGCCCAGTTGCTTCAGAGAATTTATCTTGTATTTCTTGTAAAATTTGAGTATTGACAATTTCGCCTAAGGTAAATCGATTTAATGCTTGCACTCGCAATCCTCCCCTTATCAAAACTTCTATACTATCATTTTAATGCTATCATCCAGCAACCAAATTACTCCAAGACCCCCATCTTTGACAAACGGAGCCTTAGAGCAGTTTAATCGTTGATAACTCAGATTAATACAGCTAAAATATCAGTTGTATTAATCCTTCCTTAACATGATAAGTATTAGATAAAAGGGAAACCAGTTCCTGCAAACAGCAATTTTTTACTACTTTATAGCAAGTAAAGACAATGTATTATACGACAGCAGTCTGTGCTGCCGCGGGGTCACTTACTATGAACTCGGAAAGTCTTGCCATGTTTTGCATCGTATATGACATGGTTTTCAGCATAGAGACCATTAGAATTGCGCCAGTTCCCTCACCTAAAGCCATGTTGGCATGAAGAATTACATCCTCTGCCGGAATATTCCCCAATAATAGTGAGTAAGCCATACCTGGTTCTTTTGACATATGCGAAGGTATTCCGTACTTCTCAATTGTATTGTCTATACGAAATGCACAGGCATAGGCCACTGCTGTGATAAATCCATCAATTACAAAGGGAACACCTAGCTTGGCGCATTGCAGCATTCCGGAACAAATACCTACAATATCAAATCCTCCTACACATCGTAAAATATCTTCAACCTTTTGCATTTTATGCTTATGAAGCTCTACGCCTTTTGCTACTATATTTCGCTTATGCTTTAAGAATTCGCTGCTGCTCATTCCTGCTCCATAGCCAACGATGAATTCTGGCGGCATTCCTGTGAGAGCATGTAAAACAGCCGATGAGGTTGTCGTATTACCAATCCCCATTTCACC